>JAIXXW010000279.1 GCA_027490555.1 Comamonadaceae bacterium
ATGTCCACCCGGCCCCAGGCATCCACCGCCTGCTGGACCATGGCCTGGACGGCCTCGAAATCGGTGACCGATGCACCATTGGCCAGTGCCTCTCCGCCTGCTGCGCGGATGTCGTTGACCACCGCCTGCGCCGCCGACACCGAGCCGCCCACACCATGGACGTCACCGCCCAGGTCATTGACCAGCACTTTGGCCCCACGGGCGGCCAGCGCCAGCGCATGTTGCTTGCCCAAACCGCCGCCTGCGCCCGTGACGATGGCCACGCGGCCTTTGAAATCGATGCTCATGTGTTTTCCTTGTGACATTGAAAGTCGATGCCGACCGCATGGATCTGCTAATCTGACCTGCATGGCTTGGCAGCCCGCTGCGCAGCAACTTTAATCCAGCCCCAGGGCGCAGACTGTTACCCGATTGACATCTTCATGGAACTGAACACCGAAATCCTCACCACCCCTCCTTTGGACGCGGCCACGGTGGTCATGCTGCGCGATGGCCCGGACGGCTTGCAGGTGCTGCTGATGCGCAGGCACCAGGCCTCCAATGTGCTGGGCGGGGCCTATGTGTTTCCTGGCGGCAAACTCGACCCGGAGGACCAGAACCCGGCCTGGCAGCCACGCCTGAGCCAGGACAGCACCACCTTGCACCACAGGCTGGGCGAGCCCGACACCCCGCACGAACGTGCCACGGGCCTGTTTGTGGCCGCGATGCGCGAAGCCTATGAGGAATGCCGGGTGCTGCTGGGCTGCGCTGCGCATGCCCAAGACCAGGCCCAGGCCCTGCTGCAGGCCCTGCGCAGCGGTCAGAATTGGCACCAGGCTTTTGCGGCCCAGGCCCTGACCTTGCACACCGAACCCTTGCTGCCCTGGTGCCGCTGGATCACACCGCGCCAAGCCTCGGTCACCAACAAACGCTTTGACACCCGTTTTTTCGTCACCCAGGTGCCCGATGACCAACTGGCCGAACACGACAACCACGAGGCCACCGAAGCCCTGTGGATACGGCCGCGCGAGGCTTTGCTGCGCTACTGGGACCGCGAGATCGAGCTGGCCCCGCCCCAGATCATGAGCCTGGTCCACCTGAGCCGCCACCCGCACGCCCACAGCGTGCTGAGCGAGGCACAAAGCCGCCGCCCCCCGGTGATCGAGCCCGAACCATTTGACCAGGACGGTGTGCGCACCATCTGCTACCCCGGCGACCCCAGGCATTCGGTGCGGCAAGCCGCGTTTCCCGGGCCCAGCCGCCTGATGTTCAAAGACAAGCGTTTTGAACCGGTGGCGGGTTTGGCCGGCTTGCTTGACTAAAATCGCGCCAACTGTTTTTCAAACTTTGTGAGCACGTCCGCCATGAGCCCAGCCACTGCACCGATTTACCTGTCTGTCGAACGGGCCATGGACTACATCGGCGACGCAGACGGGGTCATGGCCTTGCTGTCCACCTTGCACCAGACCCTGGGCGATGACCTGCCACGCATCCAGGTCTTGCTCGACCAAGGCGACATGCCCGGCGTCAACCGCCTGCTGCACCAGCTCAAAGGCTTCACCCCGGTGTTTTGTGTGGACAGCCTGGTGGCAAGGGTGGTGGAGGTCGAAAGCCTCAGCAAGCATGACGACTTGGCAGCGCTGCGTGCGGCCTACAGCAGCTTGGCCCCCCAACTGGCGCAGTTGCGCGCCGAGGTGGCCGCTCACCTGAAACTGCCGCCTCAGCCCTGAGCGGTGAGCCACTGCTCGATCTTGGCCGGATCGTTCAGCAGGCGAAGCTGGTCAAACGCCTGCTGGGCCTGGGGGTAGACCCTGCGCAAATAATTGAGCCATTGCTTGAGTCGCCCCGCGCGATGCCGAGGCGCCACCCGCAGCGCCACACCTTGCCAGAAAAGTCGCAGCAGGCCGACGATCTGGTCCCAGCTCACCCCGCTGTGCGTCGCACGGCCATCCACGGCCGCGTCGTGCAGCGCGATCGCCAGCGCCAGCCCCGGGTCGGCCACCATGCCGCGCCCGATCATCAAGCGCTCACAACCGGTCACTGCGCGGCAACGCAAGGCATCGGCCAAAGTCCAGATCTCGCCATTGGCCACCATGGGCAGGCGCACCTGCTGGCGCAAATCGGCGATGCGGTCCCAATAGGCGGGTGGCCGGTAACCATGGGCTTTGGTGCGGGCGTGCACCACCAGGTCGCTGGCCCCCGCGGCTTCGATGGCCAGGGCACAGTCTTCGGCCCGGCGGTCGTCGTTGTAGCCCAGCCGCATCTTGGCCGACACCGGAATGTGCGCAGGCACCGCCCGGCGCACCGCCGCCACGATCTGCCCCACCAATTCGGGTTCGTCGAGCAAGACCGCACCGCCCCGGTGCTGGTTCACGGTTTTGGCCGGACAACCAAAATTCAAATCGATTCCCGCCGGTTGGAGCTCGGCCAAGGCCGCCGCATTGGCCGCCAAATAATCGGGGTCAGACCCCAATAACTGCACCCGCACCGGGACACCCGCCACCGTGCGGCTGTGGTTGAGCAACTCCGGTGCCACCCGAACGAAGGCCCGACGGGGCAGCACGGTGTTGGTGACGCGGATGAATTCGGACACGCACAAATCCACCCCACCGACCCGGGTGAGCATGTCGCGCAGGGTGTGATCGAGCAGCCCCTCCATGGGGGCGAGCAGGATGCGAGGCTGCGGCGGCTGCGCGTGCATCGGTCCGGCGCTTCAGCCCAATGGGCGCTTCAGGCGCACCTCTTCCACCTTGACGCTGCCCAGGGGCACGGTGCGTGCGGTGTTCATCTCCCGCTTGAAGCCGGCCGTCTCATGAAAGCGCAAGGTGCGCTCGTGCAGCAAAGGCAGCCAGACCGTGACCTCGGTGCAGCCTTCGTCTTCCAGCCCTTCACGGGCGGCGTCCCACAAAGCCAGGCCAATGCCCTGGCCAATGCGCTCGGGGACGACGTAGATGGCCCAGATCTCACCCGTGGTGTTTTTGGATTTGGGATCGCGCGAGCGGTCAAAACCCACAAAACCAACGATGTCTTGGCCGTCCAGGGCCACCATGACCTGGGGCTCCCCATAGTCGATCGCTTCTTTCCAATAGGCCGTGCGTTTGGCCATGGACGTGGCGTCCCAATGGGCCTCGGGCACCTGAAGTGCATAGGCAGCACGGCAGGCAAGGACATGCAATGCCGCCACGGCAGGGGCATCTTGGGGGCTGGCAAATCGGACTTGGATATCGGACATGGCGTGAAATGGAAAGGGACAAACAAGGCACCCCAGCCCAGGGGCATGCGGTGCACAACCCGACATTGTCGCCGCATCGGTTATCGTCAGCGCATGAGGATGTTTCCGAGCCCCCCCACATCTGCCCCGCCGCCTGTCCCGCTGCCAAGCCCCCTCTGCCCAAGCCCTGCCGCCGCCAGCCGTTCGCGCTGGCCAATGGGCTGGCTGTGCCAGGGCTTGCTGTGGACCCTCGCCGCCTTGTGCGCGGGTCCTGTGAACGCACAAACCTCGACCCGCTTTGCCGACGACATGGCCGAACGCACCCGCGCCTGCACCGCTTGCCATGGCGAGCAAGGCCGCGCCGGGCCCGATGGGTATTACCCGCGCCTGGCCGGCAAGCCCGCCGGTTACCTGCACAACCAGCTGCGCAACTTTGCCCAAGGCCGCCGCCATTACGAGCTGATGACGCGCCTGGTCGACCCCTTGACCGACGATTACCTGGGCGAAATGGCCCAGTACTTCGCCAACCTGAAGCTGCCCTACCCGGCCCCGACGGCCAACAACGCCATCTCGGCCGAGCGCCTGGCCCAAGGCCGGCAATGGGTGATGCAAGGCGATGCGGCACGTGGCCTGCCCGCCTGCACCCAATGCCATGGCGTTCGCCTGACGGGCGTGCAGCCCAACGTGCCAGGCCTGCTGGGCCTGCCGCTGGACTATCTGAATGCGCAGCTGGGTGCCTGGCAAACCGGGCAACGCCGCGCCCATGCCCCCGATTGCATGGCCGAAATCGTCAAGCGCATGCCCGCACAGGACCTGATCGCCGTGTCCAGCTGGCTAGCCCGCCAGCCCTTGCCGGCCGACACCCGCCCGGCCGAGGCCCGGCCCGCTGGGCCAGATCTGCCAGAAAGCTTGCGCTGCGGCAGTGCGCCCGAACTCTCGGCCGCCAGCCCAGCCCGCAACAGGGGCCGGCCATGACCGGTTGGGGACGCAGCATGCACCCGGTGCGACGCCTGGTCTGGGTCACCCTGAGCAGCCTGCTGGTGCTGGCACTGGGTGTGGCCTGGGACAACTGGGGCGACCTGATCGGCCCACCCGCAGACACAGGATCGCCCACCGGCCAGACCAGCGAGGCCCAGATCGGGCAAGGCCGCTACCTGGCACTGGCCGGCAACTGCATGGCCTGCCACACCGCGCGGGGCGGCGTGCCCTGGGCCGGCGGACGCCGCATCGACACCCCTTTTGGCGGCGTTTACAGCAGCAACCTCACGCCCGATCCGGCGACCGGTCTGGGTCGCTGGAATGCGCATGACTTCTGGCAAGCCTTGCACCGCGGCCGCTCCAAAGACGGTCGCTTGCTGGCCCCGGCCTTTCCGTACAACCACACCAGCGTCATCACCCGCGCCGACAGCGATGCCATCTTCGCCTGGCTGCAAACCTTGCCCCCGGTGGCGCAGGCCCAGCCGCCCCACACTTTGTCTTGGCCAGTGGGCACCCAGCCCGCGCTGGCCATTTGGCGCAGTCTGTTTTTTGAACCCGCCCCGTTCAGGCCCGACCCGGCGCGCAGCGCCGAGTGGAACCGGGGCGCCTACCTGGTGCAAGGCCTGGGCCACTGCGCCGCCTGCCACAGCCCGCGCAATGCCCTCGGGGCCAGCGGCGCGGTCACCGACCTGTCTGGTGGTCTCATGCCGGTGGTCAACTGGTACGCGCCCAACCTGACGCGCGATGCCGAAAGCGGCCTGGCCAGCACCCCCTTGCCCGAGATCGTGCGCCTGCTGCGCACCGGCGCTTCGGCCACCGCGCAAACCAGCGGCCCGATGGGTGAAGTGGTGCAGCACAGCCTGCAGCACCTGCAGGACAGCGATGTGCAAGCCATGGCGGTGTACCTGCAGTCGCGGGCACAAAACACGCCCCCAGCAGCCCCCGCACCCACGCCAGCCGCCCGCGTTTCCCTGCCCGTGAGCACCCAAGGCGCCAAGGTGTATGAACGCCAATGCCTGCAATGCCACGGCGAGCAAGGCGAAGGCATGCAGACCCGCTCGGGCGAAGTGGCCTACCCTGCCCTGGCCGGCAACCGCGCCGTGCTGCTGAATGACCCGACCAACCTGGTACAGCTGGTGTTGTATGGCGGCTATGGCCCTGCCACAGCAGGCCATCCCCGCCCTTTCGGCATGCCGCCGGCGGTGCTGGAGTTGGACGACCGCGACATCGCGGCCGTGCTGACCCATCTGCGCACCCAATGGGGCCACCAGGCCGGCGAAGTGACGCCCCTGCAGGTCCACCGCATCCGGGCCGCGCAGGGCCGTTGAGCCCCACGCGCTGCCTGTCAACTGCGGCACCGCCTGGGCGGGGTGTTGGCATTAACATCCGGCCCATGACCTCACACCTGTATGTCCTCACCGGTGCCTCGCGCGGCATGGGCCTGGCCATGGCCGAACAGCTGCTGCAGCAGGGCCACACGCTGTTGTGCATCTCGCGCCACACCCACCCGGCCTTGGCCGCCACCGCGCACAAATGCGGTGCGAACCTGATCCCATGGATACAGGACCTGGCCGACAGCGTCAGCGCCAGCGAGCGCCTGCGCGCCTGGCTGCACGCCCAGGACCCGACCCGATGGGCCAGCGCCAGCCTGATCAACAATGCGGGGGTGATCCCCCCGATTGGCCCGCTGCGCCAATCGCGCCCGGCCGATCTGGCGCAGGCCCTGCGCGTGGGCCTGGAAGCCCCCATGGCCCTGTGCGCCGCATTTTTGGAGGCCACCCAGGCTTGGCCCTTGCCGCGCAAAGTGCTCAACATCTCATCGGGTCTGGGGCGTTTCCCCATGGCCTCGCAGGCCGGCTACTGCGCGGCCAAAGCCGGCATGGACCATTTCACGCGCTGCATGGCGCTGGACGAAGCCTTGCACCCCAACGGCGCCAAGGTCTGCTCTCTGGCCCCCGGGGTCATCGACACCGACATGCAGGTGCAGTTGCGCGGTGCGCCCGGCGAAGCGTTTCCAGACCAATCGAAATTTTTGCAACTCCAAGCCCAGGGCCAGTTGAGCTCACCCGCGCAGGCGGCCGAGCAGGTGCTGCGCTTTCTGGCCCGGCCTGACTTTGGCAGCCAGCCTGTGGCCGATGTGCGCGGATGAGCGCCTGCTGGGGGCCCAGGAGGCCAGCAGCCCCTGCTGCCCGCCCCCTGCCCTTGTCAGGCCCCTGTAGCCAGCGCGTGCCACACTGCGGGCTCCCCCCGTTTTTTGCCCCTTTCATTCAACCTGGAGACCTGTTCCATGAGCCGTGAAGTTGTTGTTGTCAGCGGTGTGCGCACCGCCATTGGTACCTTTGGTGGCAGTCTGAAAGACACCCCGCCCACCGAACTGGCCACGATCGTGGTGCGCGAGTCACTGGCCCGCGCAGGCGTGGACGGCCAGGACGTGGGCCATGTCGTGTTCGGCCATGTGGTCAACACCGAACCCAAAGACATGTACCTGTCCCGCGTGGCGGCCATCCAGGGCGGCTGCGCCGAAGGCACCCCCGCTTTCAACGTCAACCGCCTGTGCGGTTCGGGCCTGCAGGCCATCGTGTCGGCCAGCCAGTCGATCCTCTTGGGTGACTGCGACATCGCCATTGGCGGTGGTGCCGAAAACATGAGCCGCGTGCCCTTTGCCAGCCTGAACACCCGCTGGGGCGCCCGCATGGGTGACACCAAAATGGTCGACATGATGATCGGCGCGCTGCACGACCCCTTCCACAACATCCACATGGGCGTGACGGCCGAAAACGTGGCCGCGAAATACGGCATCACCCGCGAGATGCAAGACGCCCTGGCTCTGGAGAGCCACAACCGTGCCGAACGTGCCACCGCCGCCGGATACTTCAAGGACCAGATCGTACCGGTCATGCTCAAAAGCAAAAAGGGCGAGGTGGCCTATGTCACCGACGAGCATTTCCGCCCCGGCTGCAAGCTCGAAGACATGGCCAAACTCAAGCCGGTGTTCGCCAAGGAAAACGGCACCGTGACGGCGGGCAACGCTTCGGGCATCAACGACGCGGCCGCGGCCGTGGTGCTGATGGAAGCGGGCGCGGCCAAGGCTCGTGGCGCCAAGCCGCTGGCGCGCCTGGTGGGCTATGCGCACACCGCGCTGGACCCCAAGATCATGGGCGTGGGTCCGATCTCGGCCACCCAGGCCGTGCTCAAGAAAACCGGCCTGCGCGTCCAAGACCTGGACGTGATCGAAGCCAACGAGGCTTTTGCCGCCCAGGCCTGCGCGGTGACACGCGAGTTGGGTCTGGACCCGGCCAAAGTCAACCCCAATGGCTCGGGCATTTCGCTGGGCCACCCGATTGGCGCCACGGGCGCGCTGATCACCGTCAAAGCCCTGCACGAGCTGCAGCGCATTCAGGGCCGCTACGCCCTGGTCACCATGTGCATCGGCGGCGGTCAGGGCATTGCCGCGATTTTTGAGCGCATGTGAAGACGCCAACGGCCCCCGGCTGGCCGGGGTGCCCGGTCAGGCTTTCAGCTGGGGATCGTCCAGAAACCCGCCTGCGCGCAGCGTGATGACCAAGGTGTCTCGCCAGCCGCCGGCCTGTTCCGGCTGGATTGGCGTGGTTTCGTGGATCACCCGGCTGTCGTCGAGCAACAGCAAGGACCAAGGCTCTGTCAGTGTGAAACGCTGACCACGCGGGCTGTCCATGTCAAACACCCGGGTCTCGCCGCCCTTGATGCCGTGGCGGTCGACCAGAAACACGGCCACCCAGTTCACACCATCCCGGTGGGCACCTTCGGGCGTGGGGCGGCCAATGCCGTCGGTGGTGTCGATGCGAAATTGGTGCGCCTCGGCATACCAGGTCTGATCACCTTGGGCCTGAGAAGCCACCTTGGCCATCCAACGCAGCAACTGTGACCAGGCCGCTTGCTGCACGACCGCTTCGGCGACAGGTTCAAACCAGCGCTGCATGCCCCCGTGCAGGGCGTTGTAGGACAGGGGCTGCCAGTGGGCGCGGTGCGGCACGGCGGCCACCCGCTCCGGCGTGACTTCAAAGCTGGCGTGGCGGCGGCGGCGGTAGCGTCCACCGTCCTTGAGGTAGCGATCGGGCGGCAAATCATGCCAGCTGGACGCCAGCGCCTGCAGGTCCTGCAGTGGCACGCCGGCCAAAGCGCA
>JAIXXW010000304.1 GCA_027490555.1 Comamonadaceae bacterium
GTGCCGCAGCGCGCCGTGACCACCAGCTCGCTGGGCTCGTAACTGACGATGCCCCGGTAAGCCCGCGTGTCCAGCACCTCACCCGTGAGGCTTTGGCCCCAAAAATCTTTGCTGCCGCCGCCGCGCAAACGCAACACACGGCCATCCGCACCCGCCTGGCGCACGGCGTCGGTGAGGGAATTGAGTAGAGCATCCATGGTCAAAGATGGTAACGCCCACACCCTGACGCGTGCGTGAATTTTTTGAACGGGCAGGTTGTGGGAAATTGCGCTGTTCAAAGCACCACGAGGTGGGCGGGGGTGGCGTTACGTCCAACCCACTCGGCTTGTCGGCCCAGACAGCCACAACTCCAGCGGCATCCCCCCGGTGCCAATCACCAGCGGTTGCGCTTGGGGGAACTGCTGTGCAAACGCGGCCAGGCCCGACACATTGCCCATGTGATGGCCGCTTTTGACTTCGAGCGCCTGCAGGCTCTGCCCATCGCGCAGCACGTAGTCCACCTCTTTTTGGCCGTTGTTCCAGTAGTGGATGAGGGGGTGACGGCTGCTGTGCGTGAGGTGGCGGGCCAGCAGTTCGGCACCCACCGCGCTTTCGGTCAGGCGGCCCCACACCTCGGGGCGGGCGTGCGCCGCTTGCAGGCCCACGCCTTGCGCAACCCAGTGGCAGCCCATCAGGGCGTTGTTGAACACCTGCAGCTTGGGGCTGGAGGCGCGTTGTCGCACCACCTGCCCCATGTATTTGGGCAGGCCGCAGGCCATGCCCGCGCCTTCGAGCAGGTCCAAGTAATGGGCCAGCGTGGTGGTGTTGCCTGCATCGTCGAGTTGACCCAGCATCTTCTGATAACTCAGGATCTGGCCGCTGTACACGCAGGCCAAGTCAAACACGCGGCGCAGCAGCGCGGGCTTTTGCACCGGGGCCATGAGCAACACGTCCTTGCTGATGGTGGTTTCGATCAGCGCATCGCTCACATAAGCGGCCCAACGCGCTTCGTCGTGCACCAGCGGCGCTGCGCCCGGATAGCCGCCATAAAAAATGAACTGCTCCAGGCTGAAGCCAAACGCATCGCGCATCTCGGCGTAGCACCAATGGCCCAGGCGGGTGATCTCGAAGCGGCCCGCCATGCTCTCGCTCAGGCCCCGGGCGATCAGCAACGGGGCCGAACCCAGGATGACCACCCGCACATCGCGCCCGGCGGCGGTGTCTTCGTCCCACAGCCGTTTGACCTCTTCTGTCCAGTGGCTGACCTTTTGAATTTCGTCCAACACCAGCACACAAGCGCCCGCCTGCGCCGCCAGCGCACGCGCCGCCTGCCACTGCGTACCCAGCCACACCTGGCCCTGCAGGCCCGGGCCGTCTGCGCTGGCACTGTGTTGGGCCATGGGCTGTGCGTCTTGCTGCAGCCGCGCCAGGGCCTGACGCACCAGCGTGGTTTTGCCCACCTGCCGTGGGCCAGCCACGACTTGCAAAAACCGCCGAGGCTCCTGGAGTCGGGCCACCAGCGGGGCCAATGCTGCGCGTTCAATGGTCATTTTTGAATTACTCAGTTGGTTGAGTAATTTTACTCAATGCATTGAGTAAAACAAATTACCCGATCTCACTGCACGATGGCAGCCAACATTTCGTCAAAAAATAATAAATTAGAGTTCATAAACAAGGTACATTACGCCCAATCCAAGCGCACAGGTTTGGCAGCATCCATTGCGCCAGGCGGCCCAAAGCCAACAGCCCTGCACCTGCATCAGCAACTGTTGGCTTGACGCACCACATACACAAGGGGGACAACTTGAATCAAATCGCAAAGTCCACTCTCGCATTCATGCTTTTCAGTGCTGCGGTGCACGCACAAACTGCCGGGACCGCATTGGGCCAGTGGACCGGGACAACGAAGTCACCGAGCACGGGCAACGAACTCCAGATTCAAGTGAAGATCTCAGATGTGGGTGGAACGTGGCGGTACATCCCCCCTGCCTCTGCAAGCAAAGCGGGTCCGTGTCTTGGCCGTGAATTCCCGCTTTCGGTCAAGACACTGCCGAACTCAAAAATGATGTTCAGCGTAGACGGCCCCAGTGTCATCACTGGCTGCCCTTCCTTTACCCTCACCCTCGAACGCACAGACGAACAGACGCTCACGGGCTCCTTCGGGGATGGAAGACCAGCAGTCCTCAAGAAGCAGTAGTTTTGCTGCATTCCCCATGCCGCAATACACCTCACCTGAAGTGGTCGTCCAGCGTCAACTCGATGCTTACAACGCCAAGAACCTCGAAGCCTGGCTCAGCACCTACGCTCCTGATGCGAAACAGTTTGAATTGGGTGGCGCTCTGTTGGCCGATGGACTTGCACAAATCCGGGCGCGTGCTGTGGCACGTTTCCAGGAGCCTCACCTGCACGCCCAACTGATTCGGCGTGAAACCTTTGGCAATGTCGTGATCGACCATGAAGACATCACCCGGAATTTCCCTGAGGGCCCAGGGCGCGCTGAATTGGTCTGTGTGTATGTGGTGGAAAAGGGGCTGATCCAAAGCGCCTCCTTCGCCATGGGACCGCAGACGCTTTTCAAGGCATGACCGTTTTAAGTCTCAATGCGGTAGGTCTCAGGGGGATTACCCGCCACCCCCACCCGCATCGCCCACACACACCCTGCACCGGGGTATTGCGCCAGCTCCGCTTCACTGCGGCCATGGCGGGCGGTGGTGATGAACAGGGTTTTCAGGTCCGGGCCGCCGAAGCAGGGCATGGTGGGGCACAGGGCCGGGGTTTCGATCACCTGCACCACTTCGCCTACCGGCGAGATGCG
Organism: Comamonadaceae bacterium; assembly: GCA_027490555.1. Lineage (GTDB taxonomy): Bacteria > Pseudomonadota > Gammaproteobacteria > Burkholderiales > Burkholderiaceae_C > Limnohabitans_A. The sequence goes on from JAIXXW010000304.1 coordinate 2,795, forward strand.
CAGCAGTCGGCCGCCTTCGTATTGGGCGGACCAGTAGCAGCCTTCGGCGTCCACCGCCGCACCGTCGGGCCGGCCGCCATAGGGCGTGGCGCTGCCCCAGGCCCAGCCTGCGGGTTTGGGGCTGGCTTGGTAAAACACGCGGGGGTTGGAGAGTTGGCCGCTGGCAGCGTCAAAGTCAAATGCGCGCACCTGGTGCGCGGCGGTGTCGGCCCAGTAAGCGGTGCGGCCGTCGGGTGACCAGGCCAGGCCGTTGGCCGTGACCACGCCCCCTTGCATGGCGTGCAGGCCTTGGCCGTCCAGCATGTAGAGCGTGCCCAGCGCCTGGTCTTTGGGCTGGTACAGGCTGCCTGCCCAAAAGCGGCCTTGGGCGTCGCACTTGCCGTCATTGAAGCGTTGCAGGGCGGTGTCATACGGCGCGGTCGCCAGCCGCTGCAAGGGGCCGCCCCATTCGCGCGCCCGGTAAATGCCGTCGCGCAGGGCCATGACCCAGCCGCCACCTTGCACCGGGGCGATGCAGCCCGGCTCTTGCGTCAGGGGCCAGTGCTCGACCGGGCCTTGCGCCTGCAGGCCTTGCACCGCCACGCGCGCGATGCGTTGGCCGGGGATGTCCACCCAGTACAGGCGCTGCTCTTGCGGGTGCCAAAAGGGCGATTCGCCCAAGGCGTCGGGCTCTGGGGTGATGCGGGTCCAGGGGTTCATGCGGGTGATTGTGCCGTCAGCAATCGCCTGTGCTGGCACTCGCGCAGTTATGTACCCCCATCAATCGGCTTGGCCCAGGGTTTGCAGCTCGGGGGTGGTGCGGCGCAGGGTGGGCAGGCCCACACCCGAGGCGTCAAAGCCGCCATCGACGGCGATGGACTGGCCGTTGATGTAACCGGCCTGGGGGCTGCACAAAAAGCCCACGGTGTTGGCCATTTCCTCCACGCTGCCGTAGCGGCCCAGGGGGATGGTGTCGTAGTAATCGGCGCGGATGGCCGCGCTGTGCACCAGCTTGGCCATCTCGGTCTCGACCGGGCCGGGGCAGATCGCGTTGACGCGCACACCGTAGTTGCCCAGTTCGGCGGCGTGCTGCTTGGTCAGGTGGATGAGTGCGGCCTTGCTGGTGCCGTAGGCCAGGCGCAAGGTGCTGGCGCGCAGGCCCGAGATGGACGCGATGTTGACCACAGCGCCGCTGCGCTGGCGCGCCATGATGGCGCCAAAGGCCTGGGTGCACAAAAACGCGCCGTCGAGGTTGGTCGACAGCACATGGCGCCAGTCTTCAAAGCTGGTTTCCAGCGCGGGCTTGAACACCGCCACGCCCGCGTTGTTGACCAGCGCATCCACGCGGCCAAAACGGGCCATCACCTGGTCGGCCGCGGCCTGCACGGGGTCTGGCTGCGACACATCGGTGTGCAGGCACAGCACGTCGTCGGGACGGTTGAGCTGTTTTTGCGTGGCGTCCAGCGTGGCTTTGTCCACATCCAGCAGCACGAGTTGGTGGCCGTTGGCCAAAAACCACTGGCCAATGGCCAGACCAATGCCACGGGCGCCGCCCGTCACCACGGCCACTTTCCGATCTGCCACTGTCATGCGTCTGCCTTTGTGCGTGAAAGCCGACACCATAGCAAAAAAGCCCGTGCACAGGGTGCAACGGGCTTGAGAGAGCGGGTGGCGGCAAACCACCCCTTGCAATGAAAGCGGTCCGGATCAGCCGTGGTAGGCCGACTCGCCGTGAGAAGCGATGTCCAGACCTTCGCGCTCTTCCTCTTCGGTGACACGCAGACCGATGGTCAGGTCCACGATCTTGAAGGCGACCACCGAGACCACACCCGACCAGACGATGGTCAGCAGCACGGCCTTGGCCTGGGTCCACACCTGGGCAGCGATGGAGTAGGCGTCGGGTGCCACCATGGCCACGGTGACCCAGTCGCCCACGGCGCTGGGGCCACCCAAGGCGGGCGAGTTGAACACACCGGTCAGCAAGGCACCGACGATGCCGCCCACACCGTGCACACCGAACACGTCCAGCGAGTCGTCCGCACCCAGCATCTTCTTGAGGCCGTTCACACCCCACAGGCAAGCAAAGCCCGCCACGATGCCGATCACCAGACCACCGCCGATGCCGACGTTGCCTGCGGCTGGGGTGATGGCGACCAGACCGGCCACCGCACCCGAGGCGGCACCCAGCATGGAGGCTTTGCCACGCATCAGCGCTTCACCCACGCACCAAGCCAGCACCGCACCGGAGGTGGCCACCAGGGTGTTGATGAAGGCCAGGGCTGCGAAACCGTTGGCTTCCAGGGCCGAGCCGGCGTTGAAACCGAACCAACCCACCCACAGCAAGGACGCGCCCACCATGGTCAAGGTCAGGCTGTGCGGGGCCATGGCTTCACGGCCATAACCGATGCGCTTGCCGACCATGAAGGCGCCCACCAGACCCGCCACAGCAGCGTTGATGTGCACCACGGTGCCGCCTGCGAAGTCGAGCGCACCCCACTGCCAGATCAGACCGGCCTTGCTGGTCATTTCGTCCACCACTTCCTTGGCGGTGTAGGCGTCAGGGCCCATCCAGAACCAGACCATGTGGGCCACGGGCAGGTAGCTGAAGGTGAACCACA
>JAIXXW010000055.1 GCA_027490555.1 Comamonadaceae bacterium
AGCGGATCGGCTTGCTGGGCCAGGCCGATTGGGCGTGGCTGGAAACGCCGGCTGCAGCCAGACCGGCGGCACCCATCCATTTGAGGTAATCGCGTCTTTGCAAAGCGCTGGGGTCTTGAGTGTTCATGTCGATGGTTTCTGGTGGGTTGAAAACAAGGCAAGCTGTATTCAATCAAAACCTGATCGACTTTCGGATGGGGGAATTACGTACCCATCCGATGGGGAAATTACGTATCACTGCGCTGTGCGCGCACGCAGCCGCCGCCAAAGGGCCGGGGCCACCAGCAGCAACAGCGACACGGCCATCAGGCTGCCCGACAAAGGCCGGGTGAAGAAGGTGGACCATTCGCCCTGGCTGATGGTGAGGGCCTGGCGCATGGACTGCTCGGCCATGGGCGCCAGGATCAGACCGACGATCAGCGGCGCTGCCGGAAAGTCAAAGCGCCGCATCAGGTAGCCCAGCAGGCCAAAGACAAACAGCATGCCCACATTGAACACCGAGTTGCCTGCGCCGTAGACACCGGCGGTGGAGATGACGATGATGCCCGCATACAGCCAGGGCGGTGGAATCTTGAGCAGCTTGACCCACAGGCTGACCAGAGGCAAGTTCAGCACCAGCAAGATGACGTTGCCGATGTACAGGCTGGCGATCAGGGTCCAGACCAGACCGCCTTGCTGGCTGAACAGCTGCGGTCCGGTCTGGATGCCATAACCTTCAAAAGCCGACAGCATGATGGCGGCCGTCGCCGACGTGGGGATGCCCAGGGTGAGCAAGGGCATCAGCACACCCGCCGCCGCCGCGTTGTTGGCGGCCTCGGGACCGGCCACGCCTTCGATCGCGCCATGGCCGAATTCTTCGGGGTGCTTGGAGAGTTTTTTCTCGGTGTAATAAGACAGCAAGGTGGGCAACTCGGCACCGCCTGCGGGCATGGCCCCGATCGGAAAGCCGTAAAACGCACCCCGGAACCAGGCCTTCCAGGAGCGGCCCCAGTCCTGCTTGCTCATCCACAGGCTGCCCGAAAGTCGCATCACTTCGCCGCCCTTGGACTCGCGTCCTTGCCAGGCCAGGTACAAGGCCTCACCCACGGCAAAAAGGCCCACCGCGGCCACGGTGACTTCGATGCCATCGAGCAGTTCAGGGCGGCCAAAGGTGAAGCGCGGCTGACCGGTTTGCAGGTCCACGCCGATCATGCCCAGCAGCAGGCCCAGGCTGAGCGCCACCAGACCGCGCAGCATCGAGTTGCCCAGCACGGCCGACACGGCCACCAGGGACAGCACCATCAGGCTGAAGTACTCGGCCGGACCGAAAGCCAATGCCGCGTCCACCACCATGGGGGCAAAAAAGGTCAGCGCCAGGGTGCCGATGGTGCCCGCGATGAAACTGCCGATGGCGGCCGTGGCCAGGGCCTGGCCTGCACGGCCACGGCGGGCCATTTTGTTGCCCTCCAGGGCGGTGACCACCGCCGCCGATTCGCCCGGGGTGTTGAGCAGGATGGAGGTGGTCGAGCCACCGTAGGCAGCGCCGTAATAGATGCCTGCGAACATCACGAACATGCTGGTGGCCGGCACATGGTAGGTCAGTGGCAGCAACAAGGCGATGGTCAACGCCGGGCCAATGCCGGGCAGGACGCCCACCAAGGTGCCGACAAAGCAGCCGATGAAGCCCCACATCAAGGTGGTCGGTTGCAGGGCAATGGCAAAGCCACCCATCAGGGCATCAAAAGCTTCCATGGGGTATCCGATTCAAATGAGCCAGGGCAGGGCCGGTCCAAGACCCACGCCCAGCAAGCGGGCAAACACCACCCAGAACACCGTGGCGATCAGGCCGCAGATCAGCGCCGATTTGGCGTTGAAGGGCGCGTCAAATGCACGGGCAATGCACATGCCGCACAGCGCGGCCGGCAACACAAAGCCCAAAGGGATGACCAGCAGCATGAACACCAGGCCGCCGGCCAGCAAGCTCAGCAGCCGGGTGTTGGCGCCGGGCAAGGGCTCTTGCCCGGCCTCCTGGCTCAGGTCCACCTGGTGGCCGCGCCAGGCGCTGATGCCGTACAGCACAGCCACCCCGCTGAGCCCTGCCACGATGGCCGCGGGCGCCAGCACAGGGCCCACGGTCATCTGCATCAAGGAATCTGGGATGACCGTGACTTGCCAGGCCGCCACCGCGCACAAGGCCATCAACAGCAGAGCCAGGCGCAGGGCACTCATGCCAGACCCAGGTCTTTCATGATCAACTCGGTGGCCTTGATGTTGGCCTCGATCTCGCGCTCAAAAGGCCGCTCGGTCAGGAAAACATCGGTCCACTTGCGGGTTTCGAGTTCCTTTTTCCAGGCTTCGGAAGCGTTGACGCGGGTGATGAATTCCACCAAGGCGTCGCGCTGGGCTTGGGTGATGCCGGGGGGCGCGAACACACCACGCCAGTTGGCCGCTGTCACGTTGACGCCCAACTCGGTCAGCGTGGGCACATTCACACCGGGGATGCGGCGGTTGCCCGAGACGGCCAGGGCCACCATGCGGCCGGCCTTGATTTGCTCTTCGAACTCGGAGTAGCCCGAAATGCCGGCAGTCACTTGCCCGCCCAGGATGGCGGCGTTGGCCGGGCCGCCGCCGGCAAACGCCACATAAGCGGCCTCGCGGGGGTTGCGCCCCAAGGCCTTGATGATCATGCCCAGCAGGATGTGGTCGGTGCCACCAGCGCTGCCCCCGGCCACCGAGACGGCCTTGGGGTTGGCCTTGATGGCATTTTCCAGGTCTTTCCAGGTCTTGATCTTGCCGTTGGTGGGCACGGCGACGACGCCAGCTTCTTCGGTCAGGCGGGCGATCGGGGTGACGTTGCGCATGGTGATGGGGCTCTTGTTGGCAATGCCGGCACCGACCATGACCGAGCCGCCCACCATCAGGCTGTTGCCCTGGCCTTTGCGTTGGTTCACGTAACGGGGCAAGCCGACCATGCCGCCTGCGCCGCCCACGTTTTCAAAGGGCATGTTGCCCACCAGGCCCGCCGCCTTGGCGGCGCGTTCGATGGCGCGTGCGGTGCCGTCCCAGCCGCCACCGGGGGCAGCGGGCACAAACATGTTGAGGGTCTCGAAAAGGGGTTTGCCCTGGGCCCACGCGGGCAGCGCCAAAGAGGCACCGGTGGCGGCGCCCAAGGCCAGAAAATCGCGTTTGGAAATCAGCATGCAGGTCTCCTGTGTGAAAATGAAAATCCACGCTCAGACGCAGCATCCAAGCGGTATCCCGGATTCTGGCGCCTGCCGTGCCTGCAAGCTGTCAACAACCTGTCAAATCTGTTCAGTGAATACCCTCAAGCCCCGTGTGTTGCTGGTCGAAGACACGCCAGAAATTGCCTTGTGGCTGGGCACCGCCTTGCGCCAAGCGGGCATGGAGGTGGTGTTTGCCACCGATGGCTGGCAAGCCGATCGCTGCCTGCAGCCGGGCCATGGCATGGACGCGGTGCTGCTCGATTTGCAGCTGCCCGGCCAGGATGGCTTGCAGGTGCTGCAAGCGCTGCGTGAACGCGGGGACAGCGTGCCCGTGCTGATTTTGACGGCCCGCGCCAGCGTGCCGGACCGTGTGCTGGGCCTGAACATGGGGGCCGACGATTACCTGCCCAAGCCCTTTGATTTGAGCGAGTTGGAGGCGCGTTTGCAGGTGTTGTTGCGCAGGCAGGGGCGCACCAAGTCAGCGGCCCTGCGCTGGGGGCCTCTTGAAATGCAGTCCGACAGCGCCGCGGTGCTGGTGCATGGCCAGCCGCTGGCGCTGAGCAAGCGCGAAGCGGCAGCGCTGAGGGTGTTGCTGGAGTCTCCCGAGCGCACCGTCAGCAAGGAGCAGTTGCACACCCAGGTGTTTGGCGACGACAGCACCGGCCTGGACGCGGTGGAGGTGCTGATCTACCGCTTGCGGAAAAAGCTCGAGCCGGTCGTGGCCATCACCACGTTCCGGGGCATGGGCTACATGCTGACGCAGCCTTGAGGCATTGGCCATGTCGCGTCAGCCCCCCAGCGCATCACGTCCTGTCGCGTCTTTGCGCACGCGACTGCTGGGCTGGATTTTGGTGCCCTTGGCGGTGCTCATCGGCATCAATGCCTGGCTGGGGTACGGCCGCGCTGTGCATGCGGCCAACGAGGCCTATGACCGCGCCTTGTACCTGGCGGCACGCACCGTGGCCGAGGAGCTGGCCTGGCAAGATGGGAAAGTCCAGCTAGAGCTGATGAAGGCGGCCGGCTACCTGTTTGAAAACAACACCGGCTCGAGGCTGTTTTACAAGGTCAGCACCCTGTCCGGTCAATGGCTGGCCGGGGTCGAGGACCTGCCCGAGTTGCCCGAGCGCTCGGCCGCCTCGGTGCGTTTTTATGCCATGGTGCATTTTGGCGATGGCCAGTACCAGGACCAGCCGGTGCGCCTGGTGCAGCTGACGCATGTGGTGGACGCCTCGGGTGGGGCCGGGCCCCTGATCCGCATCACCGTGGCCGAGACCATGGAGTCGCGCCAGCAATTGACGCAGCGGATTTTTGGCGACACCACCAGAAGCCAGGGCCTGCTCTTGCTGGCCGCTGCCTTGCTGGTGATGGCAGGCGTGCAGCGTGGCATTCGGCCGCTGGAGGTGTTCCGCGAACAGTTGGCGCGCAAGGTCGATGACGATTTTTCACCCATTCACCCGCCCGATCTGCCGCGCGAGCTCAGGCCACTGATCGACACGCTCAACAGCTACCTGGACCGTCTGGGCCGATTGATCGCCATCCGCAAGCGTTTCCTCGACAACGCCGCGCACCAGCTGAGAACACCCTTGACGGTGCTCAAAACCCAGCTCACGCTGGCCCAGCGCAATGCCGAGCCTGCGCAGGCGGCCGCCTTGCTGCAGGCTGCACGGCAGACCACGGAAGGGGCGGTGCGTCTGACCGAGCAGATGCTGGCCTTGACGCGGGTCGAGCATGCCCGCGAGATGCACACCTTCGGGAGCGTCGATTTGTTGGGCCTGGCCCGACAGGTCACCGAGTCGCATTTGCTGCGGGCGCACCAGCTGGGTCATGATTTGGGCCTGGAAGCGACGGTGGCGAGCAGCCCGGTGTCTGGCGTGGATGTGCTGTTGCAAGAGGCCTTGGGCAATGTGATCGACAACGCCTTGCACCACTGTCCCGCCGGGGCGCGCATCACGGTTCGGGTGGGCTCGGCCTGGGTGGAGGTGGAAGACGATGGCCCAGGCATTGCGCCGGTCCATCAACCGCATGTGTGGGAGCGGTTTTACCGGGCGGCGCCTGCGGGTGTGCCCGGCAGCGGGCTGGGTCTGGCCATTGTGAAAGAAATTGCGCAGCAGCATGGTGCGCGGTTGTCGGTCCAAAGCCCTGTCCAGGCAGGCCGGGGCACCTTGATCCGCCTGGAGTGGCCTAGCCCCCAGACAGTGGGCATCTGAAGTCCTCGTCCCAGGGAATGGGCGCAGCAGGCGCCGCATCGCACAGCGCCGATGACGGGCTGCACTGGGGGCGCAGTTCCTTGAATTCCAACCTCAGTTCGACCCGCCGGCTTTTTTCGGGCTGGTTCAAGATGGCCGAGTTGAAGGACGAGCCCCCCACAAAAAACATCTCGCGCACCGCCTGACGGTCGGCCCGGCTGGGGGCTTGGCTGGCCTTGGCATCCAGCAAAACGCACAGCACCCGCTGGGATCGCGCCAGACTCAGGTTGAGGTTGTGCAGGTAAGAGCCCTCGGGGCTGGCGTAACCTTCCAGCACAAAGCGCTTGAGCCACATGTGGCAGGCCGGGGTGCGTGCCACCTCCAGCATTTCAGGGATGAAGCTGCGCAGGAAATCGGCCTTGGCGGCATCGAGCTGATGGCTGTCTTTGGGGAATTCTGCCAAGCTGCCCAGCTCCAGCGTCTGACCCCGCAGCTGGATGCCCGCATAGGGTTTTTGCCGCGTGATTTGGGCGATGTGGCCCAGGCACTCCGAGATGGCGCTGTCCCTTTTCGCGCGTTGGTCGTCCAATTGGCGCAAACCCTCTGTGACGCTCAGCAAGGCCACGGCCATGGCCACCAGAAACAACACCATCAGTGCCGTCATCAGGTCGGAAAACGAGATCCAGAAAGGCCTTTCTGCATCGTCCTTGCGCCGCCTCTGCGGGACTTTGGGCGTTCCCAGCATGGGGTGTCAGCGGGTGCGGGCAGCCGGGGCGGCTTGGCGCAGCTGCTGCAAGATTTTGAGCGACAGGCCGACCTGCATCTCGGTGGCCAAGGTGAGCCTTTCCACTTGCTGTGCGCCAGCTTGCGGCGAGAAGAGGGTGTCCAGGTGCTGCTGCAGCATCTCCACCTGGCGGTAGCGGCCGGTCAGCAGCGATTTTTCAAGCCAGGTGAACACCATGGCCAGGGTGATGGCCAGCGCCGACACCAAAAAAGCATGGCCCACGGTTTGCACCAGCTGGCTCAGCTCGGCTTGCACGCGCTCGGGGTTGGAGACATCGAAGCCGATCAGGCCGGCGATCAGGCCGGTGAAGGTGCCGATGATGCCCACGCCGGTGAGTATCCCCGGGATGTGGGCATAAAAGTGGGTCTGCAGCGGGGAGTCGACGATGGCCTGTTCGGTGAAGTAGTTTTCGGCATGGCTGCTGGCTTGCCACCGACCGACCGGGGCCTGGGGGGCAGATTCGAGTTGCTGGAGGGCTTCGACCGCCTGGTTGTACTCGGTCCAGAGCGCGGTCATTTGCGCGTCGGACTGGGCCATGTGTTCGATCTGGGAAATGTCCAGCCGGCCTTCGTCGGTCTGCAAGTTCATCTGCGCAAAAAAGGCGCGTGACAATTGGCTCACGCGTTGCCGTGCCGCGCCCAGCGGGCCGCTGTGGGCGCCCTGCCAATGCGCTTGCAGGCTGTTCGCATACTGTTGCCAGGCGTGCTGCAAGGCGGGCGTGGGCATCGAGGCCTTCTGGATCTGGCCCAGGTCGATGTGGGTGTCCGCTGCTTGCTGGGTCAGCTGCTTCAGGTTCGCATTGGCCAGCTCGAGCTGGGTCTTCAGGCGCAAAGCCGGCACCACAAATCGGGTGATGCAGTGCAGGGCGATCAGCCCAATCACCGCGCAAACGGTCCACAAATGCCAGTAAATGGCCAGGTGATGCATCAGGTCGGGCATGGCTTGGTCGGGGTGTCCAGATCGGTTCAGTCTAACAAAAGGCCCATGCAAAGACCGGGCTGCCAGCGGGGCGGCATCTTCGGACCTTCCAACAGGCGGGCAGACTGCGTTAGAATGGCGGCTTCCGAGGAGCGTTGCAGCGCCCCCTGGCTTGATCCCTAAGCCGGCAGCGGGGCGTGAGGCTCGGAACACTTCAACAGCAACGACGCTCATCCACATGACGTGGGGTGAGCCTGTTTTTCCATCCAGAGCACCCACCCACGCAGGTGGCCTTTTCACTTTGCTTTGGAGTTTTTCACCATGAACGCACGCATGCCCACTGCCGTCAACGCCGACTGCATCATCGCCGACATCGGCCTGGCCGACTGGGGCCGCAAGGAAATCAAGATCGCCGAGACCGAAATGCCCGGTCTGATGGCCATCCGCGAAGAATTTGCTGCCGCCCAACCCCTCAAAGGTGCCCGCATCACCGGCTCGCTGCACATGACCATCCAGACGGCGGTGCTGATCGAAACCCTGCAAGCGCTGGGTGCCGATGTGCGCTGGGCCTCCTGCAACATTTTCTCGACCCAGGACCATGCCGCCGCCGCGATCGCCGCCAAGGGCACGCCGGTGTTCGCCATCAAGGGCGAAACCCTGGCCGACTACTGGGACTACACCCACCGCATTTTTGAATTCGGCGCGGCGGGCACCGAAGGCGAAGGCCCCAACATGATCCTGGACGATGGCGGTGACGCGACACTGCTGATGCACCTGGGCAAGCGGGCCGAGAAAGACGCGTCCCTGATTGCCAACCCCAGCAGCGAAGAAGAGACCTGCCTCTTCAATGCCATCAAGGCCAAGCTGGCCGTGGACCCCACCTGGTACAGCCGCAAGGGTGCACAGATCATCGGCGTGACCGAAGAGACCACCACCGGCGTGTTGCGCCTGAACGAAATGGCCGCCAAGGGCAGCCTGATGTTCCGTGCCATCAACGTCAACGACTCGGTGACCAAGAGCAAGTTCGACAACCTGTACGGCTGCCGCGAATCGCTGGTGGACTCCATCAAGCGCGCCACCGACGTCATGATCGCCGGCAAAGTGGCGGTGGTCGCCGGTTACGGTGACGTGGGCAAGGGCTCGGCCCAGGCTTTGCGCGCCCTGAGCGCCCAGGTCTGGGTGACCGAGATCGACCCGATCAATGCCCTGCAAGCCGCGATGGAAGGCTTCAAAGTGGTGACCATGGAATACGCTGCCGACAAGTGCGACATTTTTGTGTCGGCCACCGGCAACAAGAACGTCATTCGTTACGAGCACATGGCCGCCATGAAAGACGAGGCCATCGTCTGCAACATCGGCCACTTCGACAACGAGATCGACGTCGCCTCACTGGAAAAACTGCAGTGGGACGAGATCAAGCCCCAGGTCGACCACGTCATCTTCCCCGATGGCAAGAAGATCACCCTGCTGGCCAAAGGCCGTCTGGTCAACCTGGGCTGCGCCACCGGCCACCCCAGCTTCGTGATGTCCTCCTCCTTCGCCAACCAGACCATCGCCCAGATCGAGCTGTTCACCAAGCCAGACCAGTACGAGTCCGGCAAGGTGTATGTGCTGCCCAAGCACCTGGATGAAAAAGTCGCACGCCTGCACCTCAAGAAAGTGGGCGCGCAACTGACCGAATTGAGCGACGAGCAAGCCGCTTATATCGGTGTGTCCAAAAACGGTCCTTACAAGGCTGACACTTACCGCTATTGATCCACCCGCATGCGCATTGACCAACTGCTCGTCGAGCGTGGATTGGCCGTTTCCCGTTCCCAGGCCCAGCGCCTGATTGCTGCGGGTGTGAAATGGCAACAGCCCGACGGGCAGTGGCGTGCGGTGGTGAAAAACCGTGACGAGGTGCCGCATGCTGCGGCGCTGGAATTGCTCGACGATGCCGAGTCGCGGTATGTCTCGCGCGGTGGCCTCAAGCTCGCAGGGGCCCTGCAGGCCACCGGCTTGCCGGTGCAAGGTTGGCGTTGCCTGGATGTGGGACAAAGCACGGGGGGCTTCACCGACTGCCTGTTGCAGCGGGGGGCGGCCCAGGTGGTGGGCATCGATGTGGGCCATGCGCAGCTGCATCCGCGCATCCGTGAAGACGACCGCGTGGTGTGCATCGAAGGGCTCAATGCCCGCGAGCTGGTGCCGGGGGATGCGCGGGTGCCGGATGCGCTGGCCGGTTTTGATCTGGTGGTGGGGGATGTGTCCTTCATCTCGCTCACCCTGGTCTTGCCGGGCGTGGTGCATTTGCTCCGCCCAGGCGGGCACTTGCTGATGCTGGTCAAGCCCCAGTTCGAGTTGCAACCCGGTCAGGTTGGCAAGGGCGGCATCGTGAAAGACGAGGCCCATTACCCCCTCATCGAACGCCGGGTGCGCACGGCCTTGACCGATCTGGGTCTGCAGGTGAGGGCCTGGCTCGACAGCCCGATCGCAGGCGGTGACGGCAACCGTGAATTTTTTGTGCAAGCCTGTTGGGCCGAGTCGGCCGCGAAGGCGCATGCCCTGGCCAACGACGATTGATTTTGGAAGGTGTTGTGATGTCTGTTTTGAAGCTGCCCATCAGCCTGGAATTTTTCCCGCCCAAGACGCCCGAGGGCGCCGAAAAACTGCGCCTTGTGCGTCAAAAACTGTACCCACTCCAGCCCGAGTTCTGCTCGGTGACCTATGGCGCAGGCGGCTCCACGCAAGAGGGCACTTTTGCCACCGTGGCCCAGATACAAGCCGAAGGTGTGAGCGCTGCGTGCCACTTCTCATGCATCGGTGCGACCAAGGATTCGGTGCGCACCGAGTTGGCCACGCTCAAGGCCATGGGGGTCCAACGGCTGGTGGCTTTGCGGGGTGATTTGCCCAGTGGATACGGTGCTGGCGGTGAATTCCAACATGCCAGCGACCTGGTGGCTTTCATCCGTGCCGAAACCGGTGACGACTTCCACATCGAGGTGGCGGCCTACCCCGAAATCCACCCCCAGGCCAAGTCGCCCGAACTCGACCTGCAGGCCTTTGCCACCAAGGTCAAGGCCGGGGCGAACTCGGCCATCACGCAGTACTTCTACAACAGCGATGCGTATTTCCGCTTTGTGGACGATGCCTACAAACTGGGCGTGGATGTGCCCGTGGTCCCTGGCATCATGCCCATCACCAGCTCTTCCCAGCTGCTGCGGTTCTCGGACGCTTGCGGTGCCGAGATTCCGCGTTGGATCCGTCTGCGCCTGCAGGCCTATGGCGACGACGTCGAGTCGATCAAGGCCTTTGGCCTGGACGTGGTGAGCGATCTGTGTGAACAGCTCATCAACGGGGGCGTGCCCGCCATCCACTTCTACACCATGAACCAGAGCGCGGCCACCCTGGACATCGTGAAAAGACTCGGCGCTGCTTGAGCGCCGCAGCGCGCAGTGTCCTGCCGCACACTGGGCGTGAAAGCAACGCCAGGTCTTGATGCCGCGCAAGGCCTGCCCCGCCGCAGGACGGGGCACTGGCGGCATTGACTTGCCTCAAATGGGCTGCACTTGGCGGCCATTCCAATGGCATCGAGAGGTGTTTCTCTCGTTTACCAAAGGAATATCAACATGAAAAAATTCACATGGTGTGCAGCACTGCTGATGGCGGCCTCGGCCACGGGCGTGATGGCGCAAGTTCAAGGCGAGAGTCCATGGCTGGTGCGCTTGCGCTCGGTGCATCTGGACAGTGTCAACAAGGACACCACCCCCCTGGGTTTGTCCATCGACAACAAGAGCTTTGCAGAAATCGACTTCACCTACTTTTTCAACAAGAACCTGGCGACCGAGTTGGTGCTGACCACCCCGCAAAGACAACGTGTGTACGCGAGTGGCACCGACATCGGCTCCTTCAAGCACTTGCCCCCCACGCTCATGCTGCAGTACCACTTCACGGATGTGCAGGGTGTCAAACCTTATGTGGGTGCAGGCATCAACTACACCCGTTTCAGTGGTGAGTCCTTGCCCACAGGTGTCACCCTGGACAGCCACAGCTGGGGCACGGCCTGGCAGGCCGGTTTTGACATCCCGATCGACAAGAACTGGTCGATCAACCTGGATGTGAAAAAAGTCTATATCCGCACGGATGTGTATGCCGATGGCGTCGGCTTGGGCCGTTTGCGTGTCGACCCGATGTTCTACGGCGTGGGCATCGGCTACCGCTATTGAAGGGCCTGTCCGACCGGTTGAAACGCGTGGCCGTGCTTGCTCAGCGGTAGGGGTTGGCCAGACCCAGACCCGCGAGAATGGCCACCTCGTAGGCTTCCATGTCCTCGGCATCGGCCTGGCTGGTCTCGTGGTCCCAGCCTTGCGCGTGCAGCGTGCCGTGCACCAGCAGGTGGGTGTAATGCGCCGACAGTGTCTTGCCCTGTTCCTGGGCCTCCCGTGCCACCACCGGCGCGCACAGCACCAGGTCGGCCATCACCACCGGTGCTTGCGCGTAGTCGAAGGTCAGCACATTGGTGGCGTAGTCCTTTTGGCGGTAGCGCTGGTTCAGCGCGCGACCTTCGGCCTCGTCCACGATGCGCACCGTGATCTCGGCGTCATCGCTCAGCGCATGGCGGATGGCGCGGCTGACGGCGTGTCGGGGCAGGGCAGCGCGGTGGCGGGCGGCGTGGGGGATGTCGCCAAATTGCAGCGACAGTTGCAGGTGTTTCAGGGCCATGGCGTGGGGTCCGGTGTGCTCAGTCGTCGGTGGGCAAGGCCTGGCGGCGGGTGGTGACGCCCGCCCGCATGGCGGCGCTGCCCTGTGCGTCGTAGGCGTCCACGATGCGCGCCACCAGCGGGTGGCGCACCACATCGGCGCTGGAAAAGCGTGTGAAGGCGATGCCCTTGACCCGCTTGAGCACGCGCTCGGCATCGATCAGGCCGCTCAACTGCCCTTTGGGCAGGTCGATCTGGCTGACATCGCCGGTGACCACGGCTTTGGCGCCAAA
>JAIXXW010000136.1 GCA_027490555.1 Comamonadaceae bacterium
GCCGCGCCACTGGCCACTTTGGCCACCGTGGCGTTGATCCCCGCCGCATGGTCCTTGGGGGCAATGACGGCGTGTGCGCCCGCGCCATCGGCCACGCGCAGACAGGCGCCCAGGTTGTGAGGGTCGGTCACGCCGTCCAGCACCAGGAGCAAGGGCGGTCCTTGCACGGTGTCCAGCAAGTCGTCCAGCGAATGGGTTTGCGGCAGGGGTGTGACCAGGGCCACCACACCCTGGTGGCCGTGGCCGCCCGCGAGTTTGGCCAGGCGCTCGCCATCGGACTCGATCAGCCGCATGCCCGCATCGCGGGCCTTGTCGATGAACTGGCGCATGCGGGCATCGCGCCGGCTGAGCTCGTGGTGGATTTCAACAACCGATTGGGGGGCGATCTTGAGGCGAACGCCAATGGCATGAAAGCCGAACAGCACTTTGTGGGATGACATCGCCCCATTATCCTTGGTCTGCCCTGCCTGGCGAAGCTTCGGACAGCCGCCCTGCCTGGATCACCAGCAGGCGTTCGCAGCGTGCGGCCAATTGCCGGTCGTGCGTGACCAACACCAAGGTGGTGCCCTGTTCGCGGTTGAGCGCAAACATCAGGTCCATGATGGCCTCGCCGGTGGCGTGGTCCAGGCTGCCCGTGGGTTCGTCTGCCAGCAGCACATCGGGTTGGACCACAAAAGCGCGGGCCAGGGCCACGCGCTGCTGCTCTCCCCCTGACAGGACTTTGGGCAGATGCTTCAGCCGCTGGCCCAGGCCCACACGCTCGAGCATGGCCGTGGCGGTGCTGCGGGCATCTGGCCGGTCGGCCAACTCCAGGGGCAGCATGACGTTTTCCAGTGCGGTGAGGTTGGGCATCAGCTGAAAGCTCTGGAACACAAAGCCCACATGCTGGGCCCGCAGCGCAGCGCGTTCGTCTTCGGACAGGTCGAACAGGGCATGACCGGCCAGCAAGACCTGTCCGCTGCTGGGGGTGTCCAATCCGGCCAGGATGGTCAACAAGGTGCTTTTGCCCGAACCGGAAGCGCCGACAATAGCGGCAGTTTCGCCTGCGTTCAAAGTGAAATCGATATCGCGCAAAATGTCCAGCTGACCGCTGGCATCCTGCACACTTTTGGAGACGCCACGCACGGCAATGATGGATTCAGGCATGCACACACCTTTGTTGAGACGACGTCACTTTAACTGCACCTTGCTGGCCCTGGGCTGCTGGGGCTTTGTGGCGTCTGCCCGGGCGGCTTCGGCCCAACGCATTTTGGTGTTGGGCGACTCGCTGAGCGCCGAATACGGCCTGGCCCGGGGCACCGGCTGGGTCGCCTTGCTGCAAAAGCAATTGGCCCAGGACAAGCCGGGCGTGCAGGTGATCAATGCCAGCATCAGTGGCGAAACCACATCGGGTGGCCGATCGCGTTTGCCCGCCCTGCTGCAAAAGCACCAGCCCAGCCATGTGGTCATCGAGCTGGGGGGCAACGATGCCTTGCGCGGACTGCCCCTGAGCATGACCCAGAGCAACCTGCTGGACATGACCCAGCAAGCCCAGGCGATCGGGGCCCAGGTGCTGTTGCTCGGCATGCAGATGCCGCCCAATTACGGCCCGGACATGGCCCGCCAGTTTGAGGCCATGTACGCGCAGGTCGCCAAAAGCCGGAAAGTGGCCTTGGTGCCTTTCTTCCTGAAGGGCGTGGGCGACGACCCCGATCCGCTGAAATGGTTTCAGGCCGATCGCATCCACCCCAATGAGGCCGCACAGCCGCGCATGCTGGCCAATGTTTGGCCCACTTTGAAGAAACAATTGAAATGAGCGTTCACCTGATCCCGGCCTCCGAGGCCATGGCACGACTGGACAGCTTTGACGCCATCCTTGACGCGCGCTCCGAAGGCGAACACGCCGAAGACCACTTGCCCGGCGCCTTGAGTTGGCCATCCCTGAACAACGCAGAACGCATCCAGGTGGGCACACTCTACAAACAGGTCAACCCCTTTGAGGCGCAAAAAGTGGGGGCGGCGCTGGTGGCCAAAAACATCGCCCGGCACATCGAAACCCATGTGCTGGACAAGCCCAAGAACTGGCAGCCTCTGGTGTATTGCTGGCGTGGGGGCAAACGCAGCCACTCCCTGGCACTGATCCTGGGGCAGATCGGCTTCAAAGTGCATCTGATCGAAGGCGGCTACAAGGCCTTTCGCAAGCAGGTCATCGAAGACACCCCCCGCCAAGTCCAGCGGCTGCAGTTCCAGGTGCTGTGCGGCCCGACCGGTTCCGGCAAAACCCGCTTGCTGCAGGCGCTGGCCCAAGAAGGTGCCCAGGTGCTGGACCTGGAAGCGATGGCCTGCCACCGCAGTTCTGTGCTGGGCCTGATCCCCGGCACCCCGCAGCCCACGCAAAAAGCCTTTGAAACGCAGATCTGGCAAGCCCTGCGGGGTTTCAGCCCGGAGCGCCCGGTGTTTGTGGAGGCAGAAAGCAAGAAAGTCGGCAACCTGGCCGTGCCCGCCGAGCTGATGGCCGCCATGCGGCGCAGCCCCTGCTGGAGGGTGCATCTGTCCCTCGAGCACAGGGTCCAATTGCTGCTGGAAGACTATGCGTTTTTTACCCAAGACCGGCGCTTTTTCAAAGAGCGGCTGGAGCGGCTGACGCCCTTGCGCGGCAAGGTCACGGTGCAAGGCTGGCAAGCGCAAATCGACAGGGGCCAAATGCGCGACGTGGTGACCGAATTGTTGTCCGTGCATTACGACCCGGGTTACGAGGCCTCGACCGCGCAACACTTTGAGCACTATGCACAGGCCCCAACCATCGCGCCAGCCTCCCATGCCATGCCGGACATGCAGGCCGTGGCCAGACAATGGCTGCAGGCCCCGCGCTAGCAGGCCTGCAGCTGAGCGTTCAAGCGCTGGGGTGCTCGCTCTGGGCGGTGCCGGACGGCGAGGGATTGGCCGTGGCCTCTGGCCCACTGTCCTGGCTGTCGGTGGCGGAGGTGTCTTCGGTGAGCAGGCCAGACTTGCGGTCAGCTTTGGCCTTGAGTTTGTCTTCTTTCTTGCGTTTTTTGGCCAGTTCTTTTTGGCGCTTTTCGAATCCGTAGTTGGGTGTGGCCAAGATGTGTCCTTTAATTTGAGCTGACCAATGTAACAGCTTCTGCCGGCGCCTCTTGCCACTCGACGGCGCCACGGTAGGCGTGCCAGCTGGCATGGCCCAGCCAGGGCCCGACCACCCACAGGCCCAGGGCCCAGGGCCACAGGGCCAGCAGCACGAGCAGGCTCAGCATCAGGCCCCACAGCAGCATCACGCCGGGGTGCAAGACCACCACCTGCATGCTGGTCAGCGCGGCAGACACCGCATCGGTGTCGCGGTCCAAGATCATGGGAATGGACACCACCGACACCGCAAAGACCAGGGCGGCAAACACCCCCCCTACCGCCAGGTAGACCAAGAGGAACTCCATGTTCTGCGGATGGAGCACCGCCTCGATCACCCCCGTGGTCGAGGGCATGCCGGTGCTGAAAAACACGGCAAACACCACCAGCGATGCCCTGCCCCACAACAGCTCGATGACCAACAGCACCAACACCAACATGGCCATGCTGCGGATGTGCCGGTCCCAACACATCAGGGATGCGCCCAGTTGGGGCGATTCGCCCCGCTCTCTTTGGCGGCTGACTTCGTACAGGCCCATGGCCAGAAAAGGCCCCACCAACAGGCAGCCAGACACCAGTGTCAGGGTGTATTCCGGTTGGTGCCTGAAAACCAGGCCCAGCAATTGGGCCATCAGCCAAAAGCACAGGCCATAAAACAGGCCAATCCCGGGGTGGGCAGCCAGGTCACGGCCACCCCTGGCCAACCATTGGAGAGGCGCGGTCCAGGCCAGCGGGCGCATGCGCGTGGTGGGCCCCTGCGGTGGCGGTGGGATGTAGGGCGATGCCATGGTGGGCAAATCGGCCCGCTCGTCAGGCGCAGCCTGGGGTTCGGTGTTCATGTCGTGGCGCGTGTTCATCAGGTCGCCAGATTACGCCGAAAGCTGCCGCATGCCCAGTCAGGAAAGCACCGAAGGCGGCGGCCTTGAGCCACGTGTTGGCCGCTCAAGGCAGCGGCAAGTGGGCCCGCAAGGATTGATCCAGGTCAAGTATGAGGTCCTGCGCCGCTTCCAGGCCGGTGGAAAACCGCACCAGGGTGCCTGCTGCCAGGTGCGTTGGCCAGCGTGGGCGCATCGCGCCGATGGCATAGGGCACCACCAGACTCACCGGACCTCCCCAGCTGTAGCCGATCTTGAACAGTTTCAGGCCATCACAAAAGGCATCGACCTGGGCCTGGCTGTAGCGGCTGTCGATCATGACACTGAACAAGCCCGCTGCCAGGCCAGTGCCAGGCACCCGGTCGCACAGGGCTTGCCAATGGGCATGACCGGGAGCGCCATCCAACGCGGGGTGCAGCAGTTGCACACACTGCGCTTGCGATTGCCACCAGGCGGCCAGCGTTCGGGCCGTCTGGTCGTGCGCCCGGTAACGCAGCGCGATGCTGGGCAAGGAGCGCAACACCGCTTCGGCGTCATTGGCCGCCACACCCAGACCCAGGCGCATGTGGCAAAGTTTCAGGCTCAGGTGCAAATCAGCGTCCTGGGTGACGATGCTGCCCATCAGCACATCGCCTCCGCCGCTGGGGTACTTGGTCAAGGCATGGGCGCTGATGTCGACGGCCAAACTCCCCGGCCCGCCGTTCAGGCCATCGCCCAGCAAGTCAAAAGGTTTGAAGGCCAGACCCGCGCCCCAGGTGTTGTCCAGCGCACACAGCACGCCGCGCGCCTTGCAATGGCGCACCATCGTGGGCAAATCCGGGAACTCCATGCTCACCGAGCCCGGCGCTTCCAGCCACACCAGGCGGGTGCGGGCCGTGATCTTGCGGGCCAGGTCGTCCGGGTCCATCGGGTCGTACAGCCGATGGTCGATCCCGTAGTGGCGCAATTCGGCTTCGGCCAGGGCTTTGTTGGGGCCGTAGGCGTTGTCGGGCAAGAGCAATTCGTCGCCGGTCCGAAGCAAAGCCAGCGCCACCGTCGCCAGTGCGGCCAGACCGCTGGGCACCAACAGGCACTGGGCGCCGCCTTCCAGGGTGCACAGGCGTTCTTCGAGCAGGTAGGTGGTGGGCGTTCCGTGCAAACCGTAGGTGTATGCCGACTTGTCTTTCCATTCCCGCTGGCGCATGTCGGCCACGGAGGGGAAATACACGGTGGAGGCCTTGAACACCCCCGGCTGTGGCGCTTCAAAGTCTGCCGGTGGCCTGTAGGGGTGGTGGATCAGGTCGGTGCTGGTTTGCCTGGGCTGGGGGCTGAGGGAAGTGTCGTGCATCCGCACATCCTAATGCAAACAGCCTCCCAAAAGGAGGCTGCGGCAGAGCGTGGCAGGGTATGTCCGAAGAACTTCAGACGCTCCACTTTTCGATCAGTTTTTCAGGGCGCATGCTGTCGTACGGCTCGAAGGGCTGGTGGATCCAGGGGTTGGTGGGCAAATCTTCGACCGAGTAATCGGGCTGGAAGGTGGACACGCCCTTGGTCCAGATCACGGCGGTGCGCAACTCCGTGACGGGTTTGTAGTTGTTTTTCAGCTGGTCCACCACCGCACGCAGGGTGTGGCCGGTGTCCGCCAAATCGTCGACCAGCAGCACCTTGCCGGCAATTTCGCCTTTGGGGGTGGTGATGTAGCGCGCAATGTCCAGGTGACCCTGGACCGTTCCGGCCTCGGCGCGGTAGGAGCTGGTGGACATGATGGCCAGCGGTTTGTCGAAGATGCGCGAGAGCACATCGCCGGGGCGCATGCCGCCCCGGGCCAGGCACAGGATGTTGTCGAATTGCCAGCCGGATTGGTGGATCTTGATGGCGAGTTTCTCGATCAGGTTGTGGTACTCGTCGTAGCTCACGTACAGGTGCTTGCCGTCTTCGGTCAACATGGGGTCACTCCAGAAAATCAGGGGTTGAGGTCAATGCGTGTTCGCCAAGGGCCGATGGCTCACTGGGCAAAGGGGTTGTGCAGCAAGATCGTGTGGTCACGGTCCGGGCTGGTGGAGACCACGTGCACGGGCACACCGGTGACTTGGGCGATGCGGTCCAGGTAATAGCGGGCCGTGGCAGGCAGTTTGTCCATCTCGGTCACGCCCACCGTGGTTTCGGTCCAGCCGGGAATGACTTCGTAGATCGGTTTGCAGCGGGCGATCTCGTCGGCGCCCATGGGCAGGATGTCGATGGTTTCGCCGTCGAGCTCGTAGCCGGTGCACAGCATCAGCTCTTTGAGCCCATCCAGCACATCCAGTTTGGTGATGCACAGACCGCTCAGGCCGTTGACCTGTGCGCTGCGTTTGAGCAAGGCCGCATCGAACCAGCCGCAGCGGCGCGAGCGGCCGGTGGTCACGCCTTTTTCGGCGCCCACGGTGGACATGTGGTAACCGGGCGTGCCAGGGGTTTCCCAGTCGAGTTCTGTGGGGAAAGGACCGCCGCCGACACGGGTGCAATAGGCTTTGGTGATGCCCAAAATGTAGTGCAGCATGCCCGGGCCCACGCCCGAGCCCGCGGCCGCATTGCCCGCCACGCAGTTGCTCGAGGTCACAAAGGGGTAGGTGCCGTGGTCCACGTCGAGCAAAGTGCCCTGAGCGCCTTCAAACAGCAAGTTGGCACCGGCCTGGTGGGCCTCGTTCAATTCGCGCGAGACGTCGGCCACCATGGGCAACAGGGCTTGGGCGTAGCCCATGGCTTCCTTGTAAGTGGTGTCAAAGTCCACCGGCGCTGCACCCAGGATGTTGACCAGGATTTCGTTGTGCAAAGCCAGGTTTTCACGCAGCTTGGTGGCAAAGCGTTCGGGGTATTTCAGGTCTTGCACGCGCAATGCGCGGCGGGCCACCTTGTCTTCGTAGGCGGGGCCAATGCCGCGGCCGGTGGTACCGATTTTGGCGGTGCCGGCTTTTTCCTTGGCGGCTTCGCGGCCCACATCCAAGGCCACGTGGTAGGGCAAGATCAGCGGGCAGGCTTCGCTCACGCGCAGGCGTGAACGCACCTCGACCCCGGCTTTTTCCAGGCCGGCAATCTCTTCCAGCAGTTTGGGCACCGACAAGACCACACCGTTGCCGATGTAGCACTTGACGCCGGCGCGCATGATGCCGCTGGGAATCAGGTGCAATGCGGTTTTCACGCCATTGATCACCAGGGTGTGGCCTGCGTTGTGGCCGCCCTGAAAACGCACCACGCCCTGGGCGCTTTCGGTCAGCCAGTCGACCAGTTTGCCCTTGCCCTCGTCGCCCCATTGGGTGCCCACGACGACCACATTGCGGCCTTGCTTCATGTTCATGCTTGAAATGTTCTTTCTCAAAGAGCCTGTACCACCCACTGCCCTGCCGCTTCGATCAGCTCGCGGTCGCAATGGAATTCGTCGATTTCACTTTCGTGCCCGGGCAAGACACACACCACGGTCTCCCCGCGGCTGCGCAAGTCCGCGATGGCCGAACGCAAACCTGCCGAATCGCCCCAAGGCGCCAAAATGGCGGCCCGCAAAGGCAAGGGCCGCACGACCGCCACCAATTCCTTCAGATCCAGGCTGAAGCCGACGGCGGGACGATCGCGTTCGATGCGGTGACCGAAGACGGCGCCCACGCCGTCGTAGCGCCCGCCCCTGGCCAGGGCGTCGGGCGCCCCTTTGGCGTAGATGGCAAAACGCATGCCGCTGTAATAGGCATACCCACGGGAGTCGCCCAGGTCAAAGCTGAGGGCGGCACCCTGAATGTGGGCGGCCAGCCAGCGCAGCTGCGCCAGGGCAGCGGTGATCTCGGGCAGGGCTGGCAGCCTTTGGGCCGCCAGATCCAGGACATGGGCATCGCCGTACAAGTCGACCAGGGCGCGCAAGCCGTCTCGGTGCGCAGGGGCAAAGCCCGCCGTCAAGCGGGCGATGGCGCTGCCGTCCTTGGAGGCCAGGGCCGCGTGGATCTCGTGGCGCAAGCCATCGTCCACCCCCTGCGCCTGGAGCAGGCTGTTGACAATGCGGGCATCGGCCAGGTCCACCTGCAAATCTTCTAGGCGGGCAGCGTGCAAACTGTCCAGCGCCAATTGCAGGATTTCCAGATCGGCCTCGGGTCCGGCATGGCCGTAGATTTCTGCGCCCAGTTGCAAGGGTTCGCGGGTGGCATGCTGACGTGCAGGACGGGTGTGCAAAACCGGCCCGCAGTAGCACAGACGGGTCAGCGCGGTCCGGCCCAGCAGGTGGGCATCGATGCGGGCCACCTGGGGGGTGGTGTCGGCGCGCAGCCCCAGGGTGCGGCCCGAGAGCTGGTCTACCAACTTGAAGGTTTGCAAATCGAGTGCTTCACCCGTGCCGGTGAGCAGGGACTCCAGATGCTCCAAGAGCGGCGGCATCACCAGCTCATAGCCATAGCCACGGGCGGTGTCCAGCAATTCACGGCGGAGTTCTTCGATGTGGCGTGCCTCGGAGGGCAGGACATCGGCAATGTGATCCGGGAGGACCCAAGCGGACATGGAGATAGAGGGGTGCTGTTAAAACGGCGATTTTACCGGTTTGACAGGGTCAAATTGCGCCCACGCTCGGCCCCGAGGTGGGAAACTTGGCAAAAACCCAGCCCGAGTCGGCACCGCCAGAACCGGGCATCAGGCCAACAGCCAGATGAACGACAGGCCCATCAACACCATGAGCATGCCGAAAAATCGGATTTGGCCATCTTCCAGCTTGAGCATCTGCTCAAACAGACGCCGCCAGAGACGAGGCATCAGCATGGGCATCAAGCCCTCCAGCACGAGCATCAAGCCCAAGGCCAAGAGCAGCGATGCCAGCAAAACTTACTTTCGGGTGGGCGCGTTGGCCGGGGTGCCGCGCATGCCTTTGAAAAACTCCGAACTGCCAGGGTCCAGCACCATCACATCGCCCTTGCTGTTGAAGCTCGACTTGTAGGCCTCCAGGCTGCGGTAAAACTGGGCAAACTGCGGATCGCGACCGAACGCATCGGCATACAGGCGAGCGGCTGTGGCATCCCCTCCCCCCTTGATTTTCTGGGCATCCCGGTAGGCGTTGGCGATGGTCACTTCACGTTGCCGATCCGCGTCCGCGCGGATCTTTTCACCCTCGGCAGCACCGGTGGAGCGCAATTCGTTGGCCACGCGCTTGCGTTCGGCTTCCATGCGGCGGTAGACCGACTCGGTGATGGTGTCGACATAGTCAGCGCGGGTGATGCGGACATCGACCACATCCACACCCCAAGGCTTGGCGCCCCTGACCACGGCCAAGACATCTTCCTTGACGTCTTTCATCAGTTCTTCACGCTTGAGCGACAGCAGCTCCTTGACGGTGCGTTTGTTGATCTGTTCCTGAAACGCGTTGCGGACCACGCGGTTGAGCTGGCTGGCCCCGGCCCTTTCGTCCAGGCCCACATTGCGGATGTAGGCCTGTGGCTCGGTGATGCGCCAGCGGACATACCAGTCGATCACCACACGCTGCTTTTCGGCAGTCAGCATGGGTTCGTTATCGGGGCTGTCCAGCGTCAGAAGACGCTTGTCGATGTATTTGACGTTCTGCAGGGGCGGCGGCAGCTTGATGTGCAGGCCAGGTTCGGTGATCACTTCCTTGATCTGGCCCAGCGCATACACCACGCCAAATTGACGCTGATCCACCACGAAAAGGGTCGAGCTCAGCAGTGCAAACAAAACCAGTGCGCTGGACACCCACAATCCGATGCGATTCATGTTCAAAGTCCTTATCGTGGGTCGCGGTCACGCGAACGTTGGGTATCCCTGGACCTGATGTCGGCGGGGATGCTGCTGGCGTTGCCATTGGTCGAAGGCGGCGTGTTGTCCATGGCCGGCGGCGGCACCTGGGTGACCTGCTGCATGATCTTGTCGAGCGGCAGGTACAGCAGGTTGGAGCCCTGCTTGCTGTCCACCAGGACTTTGGTGACGTTGCTGTAGATCTGCTGCATGGTGTCGGTGTACATCCGATCGCGCATGACTTGGGGGGCTTTCAGGTATTCGGGCAGGATCGTCTTGAAGCGTTGGGCATCACCCTCGGCTTGGGCCACGATCCTTTCGCGGTAGGCATCGGCCTCTTCCTTGAGTCGGGACGCCGCACCCACCGCACGGGGAATCACGTCGTTGGCGTAGGCCTGGGCTTCGTTCTTGGCCCGCTCACGCTCTTGCCCTGCCTTGAGCACGTCGTCAAATGCCGCTTGCACCTGCTCGGGTGGACGCACGCCCCCTTGCTGCAGGTTGATGCCCACCACTTCGATGCCCACCTTGTAGAGGTCGAGGATGGTCTGCATTTTTTCACGGACGCGCGGCGCGATCTGGTCACGTTCTTCGGCGAGCGCCGAATCCATGCGCATCTTGCCCACCACCTCGCGCACCGCGGTCTCGGCCGACTGGACCACGGCCTGGGTCGGGTCGCGGCTTTCGAACAAATAGGCCCGGGCGTCGTTGAGGCGGTACTGGACGGCAAATTTGATCTCGACGATGTTCTCGTCTTCGGTGAGCATGGCCGACTCACGCAGGCCTGTGGCCTTGATGATGTTGTCCCTGCCAATGTCGACCGAGCGGATCTGGGTCACAAAGACCAACTCGTGCCGCTGGATCGGGTAAGGCATGCGCCAGTTGAAACCCGCGTTGACGGTGGAGTGGTATTTGCCGAACTGGGTGATGACGGCCTGTTGACCTTCCTGGACGATGAAAAAGCCCGTGGCCAACCACACCACCAAGGCACCGCCCAGCACGACACCTATGCCCAGGTTGCGGATGAAGGATGGGATCTCGGGACCGCCACCGGAGCCGCCCGATCCGCCAGAGCCCTGGGGGCGTCTGGCTTGACCCTTGCCACCAAAAATCTGTCCCAATTTCTGGTTGAAATCACGCCACAGTTCGTCCAGATCGGGGGGGCCATTTTGCGGCTGCTGGGGGCCACGACCAGGAGGCTGCTGCCAGGCGTCCGGCTTGGGGCCGGGTGGGGGCACATCGTTCGTCGGCTTGGCCCCCGGGTCTTGGGAGGCTTTGTCGTCGTCACGGCCCCAACGGGGGTCGTTCAGATTGAACATGCCTCTGATTTTGGCGGGCAGCAGGGACCACCGAAAGGCTGGCAGGTGAAAATTCATGGTTGTGGGTCTTTGTCAGAGTGACGTAGCATCATTGTGCCGAATTTCGGCGCCGATCAAGGCATGTTACCGGGATATTCCCGCTCAAAGTCACGGGGATCGGAATGCGTTTCATCCCGAAGCGGCAAGGCGGTCATGACGATGTCCGACAAGACCGATCGCAAAGCGGCGATGCCCTGCCCGCCCTGCGCACTCACGAACACGCGCGGCACCGCAACGCCGTCCAGTTCGTAATGGTCTTGCAGTTGCAAGGGGAAACGTTCGCTGTCGAGCATGTCGATTTTGTTGAAAACCAGGAGTTGCGGCACACGGTCTGCACCGATTTCGGCCAGAACCTTCTGGACCTCGGCCATCTGCTCTGGAAAATCAGGGTTGGCAGCGTCCACCACATGGACCAGCAAATCGGCTTCCGTCGCTTCTTGCAGTGTCGCCTGGAAAGCTTCCACCAAACCGTGGGGCAAGTCACGGATGAACCCGACGGTGTCGGACAGGGACACAGATCGCCTGGCTTCCCCCAGGTAGAGCTGACGGGTGGTGGTGTCCAGGGTGGCGAACAGCTGGTCGGCCGCATAGGCCCGGGCCTTGACCAGGGCGTTGAACAGCGTGGACTTGCCGGCGTTGGTGTAACCCACCAAGGAGATGTTGAAGGTGTCGTGGCGTTCCCTGCGCCGGCGCTGGGTGTTGCGCTGGCGCTTGACCTTGACCAGCCGCTCCTTGATGCGCTTGATCGAATCGTTGATCATGCGCCGGTCGAGTTCGATCTGGGTTTCGCCAGGCCCGCCGCGCAGGCCGATGCCGCCACTTTGCCGCTCCAGGTGGGACCAGCGGCGCACCAAACGGGTGCTCAGGTACTGTTGTTTGGCCAATTCAACCTGCAATTTGCCTTCGTGGCTGCGCGCACGTTGGGCGAAGATTTCGAGGATCAACAAGGTCCGATCATTCACCGGCAGGCCGATGTGCCGCTCCAGATTCCGCTGCTGTGCGGGGCTCAGGGATTGGTCAAACAGCACCTCGACCGCGCCGTGCATGAGGGCCAGGGATTTGATTTCATCGGCCTTGCCACTGCCCACAAAGAGCGCAGCATCCGGGGCCTTGCGTTTGCAGGTCAGGCGGGCCACCGGCTCCAGGCCCCCGGTTTTGGCGAGCAGACCCAACTCCTGCAGATCGCCGTCGAAGTGTGGCAGCCCAAAATCCACGCCCACAAGCAGGGTGGGCGCCGGTTTTTGCAAAGAGGGTTCGGACAAAATCAGCCACTTTCGAGGACCCCAGGGGCCCCCACACAGATCGCCAAGACCTCGATCAGGCCGTGATGTCGCCAGTGTCGGGGGCGCTGAAGGTCACAGACCGACCGGGCACGATGGTCGAGATGGCATGTTTGTAGACCATTTGGGTGACCGTGTTGCGCAGCAACACCACGTACTGGTCAAAGGACTCGATTTGCCCTTGGAGCTTGATCCCGTTGACCAGGTAGATGGACACTGGCACATGCTCCTTGCGCAGGGCATTCAAAAAGGGATCTTGCAAAAGTTGGCCTTTGTTGTTCACGATATGCTCCGTGTTCAAAAGTTTGAAAGCGCTGACCTTACCACAGGGGGCATGGGGGACCCGGCCAGGGCCGTGATTTCCTCACATCTCAACTGGATTCCTTGTCCGCATAGGGGTTGGCCGAGGTTTTCATCTCGATCCTCAGTGGCGTCCCCGACAGTTTGAAGGCCTTGCGGAAGCGGCTTTCCAAAAAGCGTTTGTAGCTGTCGGTCACATGCTCCAGGGAATTGCCGTGGATCACGATCACCGGCGGGTTCATGCCACCTTGGTGGGCATAACGCATTTTGGGGCGGAACATGCCGCTGCGCTGCGGGCTTTGGAATTGCACAGCCTCCAGCAACAAACGGGTCAGGATGGGCGTGCTCATCTTGCACATGGCCGATTGGTGG
This sequence comes from Comamonadaceae bacterium, assembly GCA_027490555.1. Lineage (GTDB taxonomy): Bacteria > Pseudomonadota > Gammaproteobacteria > Burkholderiales > Burkholderiaceae_C > Limnohabitans_A. Next base: position 13,033 of record JAIXXW010000136.1, read on the forward strand.
GCCTGCACAATCGATGTCCAGACCGGGCCCAGGCCCTGCCGTTTCTTGGCCGAGATGAAATGGATGTTGGCAAAGCTCAGAAAAGGCAGGCGGTTTTCAATCGAGCGCTGGACCAACTGGCGCTGGTATTCGTCCACCGCGTCCCACTTGTTGACGGCCAGGACCATGGCCCGACCACTTTCCAGGGCATAGCCGGCAATGTGCGCATCCTGGTCGGTCACGCCCTGCTCGGCGTCGAGCAAGAGCAACACCACATGGGCCGACTCGATGGCCTGCAAGGTCTTGACCACCGAGAACTTCTCGATGGCCTCAAACACCTTGCCCTTGCGACGCAAACCTGCGGTGTCGATCAGCTCGAATTTTTGCCCTTGCCGTTCAAAAGGAACGCTGATGGCATCGCGGGTGGTGCCCGGCATGTCAAAGGCCACCAGGCGCTCTTCGCCCAACCAGGTGTTGATCAGGGTGGATTTGCCCACATTCGGGCGTCCGGCCACAGCCAGTTTGACCACCGAGGGGTCGGTTTCGGTGTCTTCGGGCTCATCGGGCAGTTGCAAGGACTCGAAGGCCATCTCCAGCAAACCCCGGGTCCCTTGACCGTGGGCTGCCGAGATGGCGATCACTTCACCCAGCCCCAGTTCGTAAAACTCGGTCAGCTGAATCCCTTCCCGCATGCCTTCGGCCTTGTTGGCCACCAGCAAACAGGGCTTGCCGATTTTGCGCAGGTATTGGGCAATGTCGTGGTCTTGTGCCGACAAGCCGCCACGCGCATCGACCACAAAAAACACGATGTCGGCCTCGGCAACCGCTTGCTGGGTCTGCTTGGCCATCTCCTTGTAGATGCCGCTGCTGGCATCCGGCTCGAACCCCCCCGTGTCAATCACGATGAATTCCTGCCGGCCCTGGCGGCCATTGCCGTAGTGCCTGTCGCGGGTCAGTCCCGCGAAATCGGCCACGATGGCATCCCGGCTTTTGGTCAGGCGGTTGAACAGCGTGGATTTGCCCACATTCGGGCGGCCGACGAGGGCCAAAACGGGTTTCACTTGAACAGATTCCGATCCATCATTCAGGTCGCCATCCGAAGACGCTGCCATTGCGGGTCACCACCACCAGCGTTTGGGCGGCGATCACCGGCTTGCCCGTGATGGCGCTGCCATCGGTGGCCACGCGCTGCAGGGGCTTGCCGTCTTCAGGCGACAGGAAGTGAACCCAACCCTCCTGGTCCCCGACCACCACCTGGTTGGCCCACAGCGAGGGCAGGCTCAGACCCCGAAAACGCAGGGCCTCTTGCGACCACAGTGGGTTGCCTGTGCTGCGCTGCCAAGCGATCACCTTGCCATCGGATTCGGTGCCCACCACGAGCGCGGCATTGCCATCCACGCCCTGATGACCCTGGGCCGGACGCGACCAGACCAGGCGGCCGCTGGTGCCGTCCAGGCAAGCGACCGAGGTTTGAAAGGCGCGCACACACAATGAGGGGCCTTGGCGGCTGCTGCCCGCCACCAGGTCCACCAGACGCTCCACCTCGTTGGTGCCACGGGTCACCCCGATCAGGGTGTCCCAGCGCACCGTCCCGTTCAAGGGGTTCAGGGACACCAAACGCCCGCCCCAGCCCACCAGCAAGGCATCGCCCATGGGCGTCAACAGGCCCGCTTGGCGCAGCAGCAAAGGGTCACTGGCGCGTTGCTGGCCCCAAAGCCTTTGTCCACTGGCCGCATCAAAAGCCGTCACGGCACGGTCGCCCGTCAGCACAAAAATCCGTTCGCCTGCCACCAAGGGCGGTGTGAAAGACAAGGCCGGCAGGGTTCTGCGCCAGACGACCTGGCCAGCGCTCACCACCACCAGTTCATTGTCCTGGGTCACCACCGCAAAGAAACGGCCGTCACCCCCCACGCCGGCCTGAATCGGTGTTTTCAGGTTCAAACGCCAAATGTCCTGCCCTGTTCGGGCATCCATCAGGACCATTTGGCCTTGGGCTGACACCATGGCCACCTGCTGGTCATGCACGGAAGTCAAAAAATGCGCAGGCACCGGACCGATCTGGTTTTTCCAAACATTTTGGACTTTGAAGCTCCCCGCGACGCTGGGCAAGGCAGAAGGCTTGGGTTTCTCAGGCGCACTGGAACAGGCGCTCAGCAGCACCAGGGCACACAGGCCCGCTGCGCGTGTGAATGCAGACTTCAGTGGCGTGATCACTTGGTGTTTCCTACAGGCGCTGCAACTTGAGGGTCCACACCCAGTGCATTGAGTTTGGCCTCGACCAGACGACGGTAATCGGGCAATTCGCTCAATTCATTCCAGGCCGTGCGGTAGGCCTGGAGGGCTGGGGCTTTTTGATCCTTGGCCATCAGGATGTCTCCTTTGAGGTCGGAGGCCAAACCTGCCATGGCCGCGGTCATGGGTTGCGCCAACTGGGCCAGTGCGTCATCGTGCGCGCCACTGTCCAGCATCAGCGCAGCCAGGCGCATACGGGCGATGTCACGGTAGGCCGGCTCCGGGGCTGCGCCGGCCACCCACTTCAGGGCAGCGCGGGCCTCGTCCAGTTGTCCCTTGGCATTGAAAAACTTGGCTGCGACCAGCGCGGCCTGGTGCGCATACAGGGTACCGGGGAATTTGTCTTTCATGTCGGCCAAGCTGAGTTGCACCCGGGTCTGGTCGCCGGCGGCGACAGAGCGCTCGACCTCATCGAACAGGATGGCGGCTTTGCCGGCCTGATCGCGTTGCCAGTATTGGTAGCCGTTCCAGGCCGCATAAGCGCCCAACACCAGAATCAGTGCCCAGGAAATGAGGTTGCCGTACTTCTTCCAGAAATGCTTGATCTGGTCGAGTTGTTCTTGTTCTTGGAGGTCGAGTGCATTGGCCATGGTGTGTTGACAACAGTTTGCGCTTCAAAGCGTGGATTGTAGGGTGTGGGCCCACTCGGCAAGGGCTGTCAGGGACTCGGTGCGCTGGGCGCCCTCCCCGTCCCGCAGCGATTTGATCGCCACCAGCCCCTGTTCCACTTCCTGGGCGCCAAAAACCAGGGCAAAACGCGCCCCGCTGGCGTCGGCTTTCTTGAATTGCGACTTCATGCTGCCCATGCCTTCGCCGCTGCCGGCGTGCATTTGGGCCGAGACGCCGCTGGCGCGCAAGGCCTGCAGCACCTGCATCGCCACCGGCACTGCACGGGTGTCGGGCACGATGGCATAGACATCCGGTGCCAGCTCGGGCAAGACATCGCCTTGCTCCTTGATGAGCTCGAGAACGCGTTCGACGCCCAAGGCCCAGCCCACGGCGGGTGCTGGCTTGCCGCCCACCTGTTCGATCAGGTAGTCGTAGCGCCCCCCCCCACAGATGGTGCCTTGCGAGCCCAAGCGGGTGGTGATGAACTCGAACACCGTGAGGTTGTAGTAATCCATGCCCCGCACCAGGCGCGGGTTGATGCTGTAGGCCACGCCATTGGCGTCGAGGATGGCCTTGACCGCATGGAAGTGGGCCAAGGACGTTTCGCCCAGAAAGTCGAGCAGGCGGGGCGCGGCCTCGACCACGCCCTGCAGGGCCGGGTTCTTGGTGTCCAGGATGCGCAAGGGATTGCTGTGCAGGCGGCGTTGGGCCTCTTCGTCCAGCGCATCGCTGTGTTTTTCCAGGTGGGCGATCAAGGCTTGGCGGTGGGCCAGGCGTTCGGCAGGCTGGCCCAGGCTGTTGAGCTCCAGGCGCACCTCGCTGAGGCCCAGAACTTTCCAAAGGTCATGCGCCAGCAAGATGAGTTCGGCATCGACCTCGGGGCCGCCAAAACCCAAGACCTCGGCGCCGATTTGGTGAAACTGGCGGTAGCGGCCACGCTGCGGGCGCTCATGCCGGAACATGGGGCCCATGTAGTAGAGGCGCTTGCCACCTTCGTAGAGCAGGTTGTGTTCTACCACGGCGCGCACCAGGCCGGCCGTGCCCTCAGGACGCAAGGTCAGCTGTTCACCGTTGAGACGGTCTTCGAAGGAGTACATCTCTTTTTCGACGATGTCGGTCACTTCGCCCAAGCCGCGCACGAACAGGGCCGTCGGTTCGACGATGGGCAGACGCACATGGCGGTAGGCATAGCGGGCCATCAGCTGGCGCACCTGGTCTTCAAGCCATTCCCATCGGGCCGAATCGGGCGGCAGGATGTCGTTCATCCCCTTGACACCCACCAGTTTCTGGACTTTGGCCGTTTTCTCGGCCTTGGACACGGTTTCTTTCGCAGACTCGCTCATTTTTTCTCGGCAGATCCGGAACCAAAACGGTTCTCAATGTAGTGTTCAACCAGCCCCTGGAACTCCTGCGCAATGCCATCGCCGCGCAGGGTCAGGCGTTTTTCGCCGTCGATGAAGACCGGGGCCGCCGGGGCTTCGCCGGTGCCCGGCAAGCTGATGCCAATGTCGGCATGTTTGCTCTCCCCGGGGCCATTGACGATGCAGCCCATCACCGCCACTTTGAGGTTTTCCACCCCGGGGTAGCGGGCGCGCCAGACCGGCATTTGGGCGCGCAAATAGTCGTCAATCTGTTTGGCCAGTTCCTGGAAGGTGCTGCTGGTCGTGCGTCCGCAGCCTGGGCAAGCCGTCACGCTGGGGACAAAAATCCGCAGGCCCAGGGACTGCAAAATCTCCGAGGCGATCACCACCTCCTGGGTGCGGGGCTCACCGGGCTGGGGTGTCAGCGAGACACGGATCGTGTCGCCAATGCCCTCTTGCAGCAACACCGAAAGCGCGGCCGCCGAGGCCACCGTGCCTTTGGTGCCCATGCCCGCTTCGGTCAAGCCCAGGTGCAGCACATAGTCGGTTCGCCGCCCCAGTTCACGGTAGACCGAAATCAGATCCTGGACCCCAGAGACTTTGCAAGACAGGGTAATTTGTGAGCCCGGCAAACCCATGGCCTCGGCCCTTTGGGCTGAGGAAATCGCCGAAGAAATCAGCGCTTCGTACATGACTTGCCTGGACTCCCAGGGCTGTGCACGCTGGCTGTTCACATCCATGAGCTCGGCCAAGAGATCCTGGTCCAGGCTGCCCCAGTTCACGCCGATGCGGATCGGCTTGTTCCAGCGCATGGCGGCTTCAATCATCTGGCCAAACTGCAGGTCGCGTTTGTCACCCTTGCCCACATTGCCCGGATTGATGCGGTATTTGGACAGGGCTTGCGCACAAGCCGGGTGGTCGGTCAGCAAGCGGTGCCCGTTGTAATGGAAGTCGCCAATCAAGGGCACGTTGATGCCCATTTTGTCCAGTTGGTCACGGATGTGCGGCACGGCTTCGGCGGCTTCGGGTGTGTTCACGGTGATGCGCACGAGCTCGGAGCCGGCCTGGGCCAATTCCTTGACCTGAATGGCCGTGCCGATCACATCGACCGTGTCGGTGTTGGTCATGGACTGCACCCTGACGGGCGCCCCGCCACCGACGGTCACGACATTGGAGCCCCAAACCACATTCGATTGCCGGCTGACTCTTTTGAGCGGCTTGGCGATCTCGATGGGCCTGTCAGAGGCGGACGGCGCAGACGTGGACATGGTTACTCCTTCACTTCAAAGCGGGCCACATTGGCCTGGGTGTGGGGCTTGAGGTCATAGGCCTGTCCCCGCAAGGTGGCGCTGACCACCGGGGCGCGTCCCACCACCACGCGCACAGGCAATGGACTCTCAATGCGCTGGGTGTCGCCCGCTTTGAGCACGCCACTCCAGACCACCGCATTTTTCGAGTTTCGCAGCTCCAGCCAGCTTTCTGCCTTGGCTGTGAACTGCCACTGGGCCATGCCGGTGGCAGCGGTCTCCTGAGCCTTGGTGTTGTGGATTGTGGCGCTGTCTTGGGTTGTGGGCAGCAAAGGCGAAGACGCTGAGGTCAGGTTCGCAGGCGTTGTGTTTGCAGCGTTGGTCTGCTGATTCACTTCAGCACCCTGGGCATGGTCCGCCTGCTCGCTCATGGCCGGCTGCAAGAGGATCTCATGGGTCAGCTGTTCAACCGCAGGTCGCTCCCAAAATGAAAATCTGTACAGCAGTTGCTCTGTCCACGAGCTCGTGGCGGGCATCCCGATGAAAAAGGAGGTCAGACCCAACAAAATGATCGCCAGCCAAATGAATCGGGAAGGCACAAAATGTCGATGAGCTTGAGTGCGTTTGAATTTCGCAGGAGCGGCGCCGGACGGCACTTGCAGTTGCTTGACCGGCTCGAGTTGACCGGAAAGACGGGGCAACAACTGCAAAATCGGCGCAGCATCCACGCCCAGGTGCCGGCAGACGCTGGCGCTCAGGCTTCGGTAAAAAACCACGCCTTTGCGGGTTTCCAGAATGTCGTCTTCCAAGTCCTCCAGTTGCTTGACGGGGACTTTCAGTTGCACCGACAAAACAGCAAGGTGCACACCGGCCTTGAGGCGGGCTTGGCGCAACATCTGCCCGGCGGTCAAGTTTGGGGTGGCCTCGGTTTCAGGGCTGCTGCTCATGCGATCACTCCTGATGTGCAACGTTGGGGCTGGGAACCAAAGGGATCATCCGTTGCTGTGCCATGCGGTGCTGCACCTGGGTCCGGTCTTTGACATCGCCGGCCAATTGACCGCAGGCAGCGTCAATGTCGTCGCCACGGGTCTTGCGCACCGTGGTGACCAGACCGGCATCCTGCAGCTGTTTGGCAAAAGCCTGAACTCGGGCGTGGGGTGAGCGCAGCAAACCGGAGGCCGGAAAGGGGTTGAATGGGATCAGGTTGAATTTGCAGCGCAGGCCCTGGCGGGCATGCTTTTGGACCAGATCAATCAAGGCGCCGGCATGCTCGGCCTGGTCGTTCACGCCATCGAGCATGCAGTATTCAAAGGTGATGAAGTCGCGGGGCGCGTGGGCCAGGTAGCCAATGCAGGCCTGCATGAGCTCATCAAGGGGGTATTTCCGGTTGAGCGGAACCAGGTTGTCGCGCAGAGGGTCCACAGGGGCATGCAGGGACACCGCCAGCGCGACCGGACAATCGGCCGACAAACGCTCGATCATGGGCACAACGCCCGAGGTGGACACCGTGACGCGGCGGCGCGACAGGCCATAACCGTGGTCATCGAGCATCGCACGAAGGGCAGGCACCAGGGCCGAATAATTTTGCAAGGGCTCGCCCATGCCCATCATCACCACATTGGAGATGACGCGTTCGGTGGTTTGGAGGTGCTGGCGCAAAAAGTGCTCGGCAAACCACAGCTGGGCCAGAATTTCGCCGGTGGAGAGGTTTCGGCTGAAGCCCTGGTGGCCGGTGGAGCAAAAACGGCAACCTACCGCACAACCGGCCTGGGAAGAAATGCACAAGGTGCCCCGGTCATCTTCCGGGATGAACACCGATTCGACGGCATTGCCATCGCCCACATCGAACAGCCACTTGATGGTGCCGTCGGCCGAGATGTGCTGACCGATCACGGGCAGCGCCGCGACGTGCGCGTGTTGTTGGAGCTTTTGGCGCAAGGACTTGGCCAAATCGCTCATCTGGTCAAAATCGACGGCGCCCCGCTGGTGTATCCAGCGGAACAACTGGGTGGCTCGGAAGCGCTTTTCACCCAGACCCTCGCAAAAAACGGCCAAACCTTCAAGGTCAAATTCAAGAAGGTTGGCCGTCATGGAGGTGGGCGTCGCGCGCAAGCCGCGACGCTGTCAGCGTGAGTAGACGTTCATGCCAGCGAAGAAGAAGGCAACTTCGGCGGCAGCGGTTTCAGGGGCGTCGGAGCCGTGCACCGCGTTGGCATCGATGCTGTCGGCAAAGTCTGCACGGATGGTGCCAGGCGCTGCTTTCTTGGGATCGGTCGCGCCCATCAGGTCGCGGTTCTTGGCGATGGCGTTTTCACCCTCGAGGGCCTGGATCATGACGGGGCCGGAAACCATGAAATCGACCAGGTCCTTGAAGAAAGGACGCTCTTTGTGGACCGCGTAGAAAGCTTCGGCCTCGCCACGCGACAAATGGGCCATCTTGGCGGCGACCACTTTCAGGCCGGCAGCTTCAAAACGGGCATAGATCTGGCCGATGACGTTTTTGGCAACTGCGTCGGGTTTGATGATGGAGAGTGTGCGTTCGATGGCCATGGTTTTTCCTGTGACGTAAGGGTTTTAAAGCATTTTTGCCATTTGGCAAAGCCCCGAATTCTAACCTGAGTACTGGGCATGGCAGGCCTCCTTGGGGATGGCCTGGCGCCCTCAGGGCTCAATGCCCCAGCGGCACAGGGACGGGCAGCTCACCGTTGTCGACCACCGCTGCCACGCCCACCCCGGCCAGGGCCTCCTTGGGCTTTTTTCAAGCGATTGAAGCTTTCTGCGCCAATGAATTTCTTCTCTTGGGGCGATGTCTGCGGTGCGGTGGGCTGGCCCGAGCCACCCGCTGCCTGATGGGTTTTGGGGGCGGGTTTGGCCCGTGGCAAGGCTGTGCCCGCCCTGCCCTGCCCACCGGTACGGGGTCGGCGATCTGGGCTTGGGGTGCGTGAGGGGCTGGCGCTGCCGGACCGAGCCCGTTCGCTGGCGCCTGCAGCGCGCATCAAGGCGCGGATGTCGGCTTCGTCCAGTTCCAGCCAGGCGCCACGGCGCAGGCCGTGCGGCAAGACCATGGCGCCATAGCGGATGCGGATCAGGCGGCTGACGGCATGGCCCACGGCCTCCATCATGCGGCGGACTTCCCGGTTGCGGCCTTCCGAGATGGTGACGCGGTACCAACAGTTGGAGCCTTCGCCGCCGCCGTCCTCGATCGAGCCAAACTGGGCCAGACCGTCCTCGAGCATCACCCCGTCCAGGAGTTTTTGCTTTTCGTCTTTGCTCAAAGCCCCCAGGACGCGCACCGCATACTCGCGTTCCAGGCCAAAGCGCGGGTGCATCAGCTGGTTGGCCAGTTCGCCGGAACTGGTGAACAGCAGCAGACCTTCGGTGTTCAAGTCCAGACGCCCGACCGATTGCCATTTCCCGTTGTGCAAGCGTGGCAGCTTGCGAAACACCGAGGGCCGGTTTTGGGGATCGTCGTGGCTGACGATTTCGCCGGCAGGCTTGTGGTAAGCGATCACACGTGCAGGTGGTGGGTCGATGCGGATGCGGATCGGTTTGCCATCGACCTTGATCTGGTCGCCATATTGCACACGCTGGCCCACATGGGCAGGCGCGTTGTTGACGGCAATACGACCTTGCGCGATGAGCTTTTCCATCTCCAGGCGCGAGCCCAAACCGGCCTGGGCCAGCACCTTGTGCAATTTGGGCGAGTCGGACTGAGGGGCCAGCACCCGTTTGCCCAGGTCTGCCGTCCAATCCGGACCGGCCTCTTCCGCATCGAATTGACCAGACACCACATCGGACAGGTCGATGGGCTTGAAATGGGTCGCAGGAGAACTCGCCAACGCCTCCGGCTTGCGGTTGGCGTAGACGCCAGGGCTTTTGCCCTGGCTCTTGGAAAGTTCATCGTTCATGGGTGGTGGTTCTCGTCCGCGTGGTCGGGGCTGGTGGAGGCCGCAGCTGGCGGCTCGGTGGTCAAGCGCAGATCGGGCGGTGGGGCCGACTCGCCTTCGTCCAGAGACAAGCGGGCTTGCACAGGGGCATCTTCGATCAGGTGAGTCAATGGGTTCGTGGCAGGATCGTCTTGTGACAGCAAGGGCAGTTGGTCCAGGGAGGCCAGACCCAAATCGTCCAGAAACTGACGTGTGGTGGCAAAAAGACTGGGCCGGCCTGCAGTTTCGCGGTGTCCGATCACTTCCACCCAACCCCGGTCTTCCAGTTGCTTGATGATTTGCGAGCTGATGGTCACGCCCCGGATGTCCTCCATGTCGCCCCGCGTGACCGGTTGACGGTAAGCAATGATGGCCAGAGTTTCCAGCACCGCCCGGGTGTACCTGGGGGGCTTTTCCGGGTGCAGGCGATCGAGGAACGGGCGCAGTTCTGGACGGCTTTGAAAACGCCAGCCACTGGCCACATGGACCAACTCCAAGCCTTTGGGGGCCCATTCGAGTTGGAGCTCCTCGAGCATCTGTTTCAGGGTGTCGGTGCCCAGAGCGTCGTCGTACACCACACGCAGATCGCGCAGGGACAGAGCTTGGCCCGCTGTGAGCAAGGCGGTTTCCAGGACACGCTTGGCTTGCGCCGTGTTCATGGTGTCGGTCTTTCGGAAAAAAACGCCTCACGGCGTGGTTGAGGAACATGCGGACCGGCCAATCCAGCCAAAGGCCCATTCAAAGCATTGGGTGACCCCCAACAGCCCCAGGGGCTGGCGCCGGCGCTTGCATTCCAGATCACAAATTGTAACTGAGGCCCAGTGTGTGCATGGCCGCCGCCATGTCGGAAGGCCACGCGGTTTGGAGATCGATCGCTTGCCCAGTGACGGGGTGGGCAAATGCCAGGCGCCAGGCGTGCAGGGCTTGCCGGGTCATGCCCCCAGCGGGCTTGCCCCCGTAGACGGCATCGCCCAAGAGCGGGTGCCCAATGTGCGCCATGTGGACCCGGATCTGGTGTGTTCGGCCGGTGTGCAAAGTGCACTGGACCAAACAGCATTGCGCTGCCTGGGCCAGCAGTTCCAGCGTGGTCGACGCGATTTTGCCTGACTGCGTGGACAAATCCACCACCGCCATGCGCAGCCTGTTGGCGGGGTCCCGGCCAATGGCCGCATCCACCCACTTGCGCGGCGGACCGGTCCAGCCATGGTGGGCCAAGGCCAGGTACTGGCGATGCACCTCGCGGGCCGCGATTTGGTGCACCAAGGCGTCCATGGCCTGGCGTGTTCTGGCCACCACCATCAGGCCGCTGGTGTCTTTGTCCAGGCGGTGGACAATGCCAGCACGGGGAACTTCACAGGCCTTGGGGTCCAGCGCCAGCAGGCCATTGAGCAGTGTCCCGCCCCAGTGACCGGGCGCAGGGTGAACCACCAATCCTGCTGGTTTGTGGATCACCCGCAGGTGTTCGTCTTCGTACACCACATCGATGGCCATGGCCTCGGGCACAAAAGCCTGGGTTTGCGGGGTGGCGCGCAAGGTGATTTGCAGCCGGTGGCCCAGGCGCACCTTGGCCGCCACCTTGGTGGTGACCTGTCCGTCCACCAGGGCATCGCCCTGTTCGATGAGTTGTTGCAGGTAGCTGCGTGAAAACTCTGGCACCAGCTGGGCCAAAACCCGGTCCAGCCGTTGGCCGTGCAAAAGCGCTGGCACTTGCACATGCCGCACCTCCTCACTGACGTCCAGGGGCAGTTCGGCATCGTCTGACAGCTCGCCAGACGCGGCTGTTTCAGGGGCGGTCGATATAATCAAGACAATCCAATCTTCAGGGTCTTACCGATGCAAAGCTTCAGATTATCGATGGTTCCAACATGCCTGGTTTTGGCTGCTGGACTCATTCTGAGCGGTTGCGCCAACACCCCCAGCGACCCCACGGCGGGATGGTCGCCCGAGAAGCTGTACAGCGAGGCCCGTGACGAGGTCAATGCCGGGGCCTGGGACAAAGCCATCGGTTACTACGAAAAACTTGAGGGGCGCGCTGCGGGTACGGTGCTGGCCCAGCAGGCGCAAATCGACAAGGCTTTTGCCCAATTCAAAACCGGTAGCAAAATCGAGGCATTGGCGATTTTAGACCGGTTCATTCGCCTGCACCCGACCAGCCCGGCCCTGGACTACGCCCTGTACCTGAAAGGGCTGGTCAATTTCAACGACAACCTGGGTCTTTTCTCCTTCCTCACCCGGCAGGATCTGACCGAGCGGGACCAGAAAGCCGCCAAAGACTCCTACGAGGCTTTTCTGGAGCTGACCACCCGTTTTCCTGATTCCAAATACAGCAATGACGCCCGCCAGCGCATGGTCCATGTGGTCAATTCGCTGGCAGCCTACGAGGTCCATGTGGCCCGTTATTACGCCAAGCGTGGGGCGCATGTGGCGGCCATCAACCGGGCGCAACAGGCCATCACAGACTTTGACGGCACCCCCGCCACCGAGGAAGCCCTGGCGATTTTGGTCCAGTCTTACGATGCCATGGGCATGACGGTGCTTCGAGACGACGCCCAACGCGTGCTGCGCAAGAATTTCCCCCAGTCCCCCTACCTCACAGGGGTGACTGCATCGCAGACCAAGCGCTGGTGGCGTCCCTGGTGAGACCGGTCAATGCCGCCAAAAAGGCTTGATGGTCCTGCAGGCGGCCCATGGCCGGCAAAGCGGCCAGCAGACGGCGCCCATAAGACATGGTCACCAGCCGACTGTCACAGACCACCAGAATTCCCCGGTCGGTTTCGCTGCGGATCAAGCGCCCTGCCCCCTGCTTGAGTGAAACCGCCGCTTCTGGCAAGGCTTGATGGGCAAAGGCGCTTTGGCCCTGTTGGGTGATGCGCTGGCTGCGCGCTTCAAACAGCGGGTCACCGGGTGGCGGAAAAGGCAGCTTGTCAATCACCACCAATTGCAATGCATCGCCTGGCACGTCAAAGCCCTCCCAAAATGAGGCAGAAGCCACCAGGACACACCCTTTTCGCCCCAGCGCATCGCCTGCGCCACCGCCTTCACGAAAACGCTCCATCAGACGGCGCTTGGGGCTTTGACCCTGGATCAGCACCTCGACCTGTCCATCCCCCTGGGTTTGCAGGTGATCGCCAATGCTGCGCATGGCCGTCAAGGTGGTGGTCAGCACCAGGGTTCTGCCGCCCAAAATTTGCAAGGCTTCCAGCACCAGCCGGGCCACCTGCTGGGCATGGGAGGCATCCCCAGGACGCGGCAAATGGGTGGGGACATACAGGGCCGCCTGGTGCGCATAGTCAAAGGGGCTGCTGACTTGCATGACCTGGGCAGAAGCCAGGCCACACGGTTCGGTGAACCAACGCAAGGTCGGTTCGTCACCCAGCGTCGCCGATGTGAAAATCCATGCGCGCTGACCCACACCCTGCGGCGCTCCGACCGGTGCTTTTTCCTCTGCGGGAAGACGGGGATCGCCCTGCATCAGGGCTTCCAGCGAATCCGGATCGGCCGACAGCCCAGCCGGGTCCGGCTTTGCAGAGGGCACCGACCGGGTCAGTGCAGAAAAGGTCTGGGCAATGTCCAGCGGTGACTCCACCAGGCGCAGCTGGGCACTGACTTCGGCCCAACGTACCCCTTCGGGGTGCGGTGGTTCGCCAAACAAGCGGGTCCGCTGGACCAGTTCACGGCAGCGTTCGGCCAGGCGTTGAAAATCCGGCGCCAGTTCGCTGACCATATCCAGTCCATTTTGCAACTCGGCCAAGGCCACCGCCACTGTGTGCAGGCCGTTCTGCCAGGCCTCGGGATCAAGCCCTTCGGGTTGCTGACCTGCCCAGCGCAAGCGCACCGAGCCTCGGTGCATGCCTGCGGCCAAACGCCAATCGCGCGCGGCTTTCTCCAGCTGCGCAGTCAAGGCAGGCCAGTCCACCAGGCCCCGGGCCAGCTGCAGACCGCACGCCAGGCAATCGCGCACCAACTCATGCAACTGCACGGTGGACAGCTGTTGCCCCAGAAAATGGACGCCAATCTCGTTGAGTTGGTGGGCTTCGTCGAACACGGTCACACGGACGGTGGGCAACAACTCGGCAACGCCCGATTCGCGCACCGCCATGTCGGCAAAAAACAGATGGTGGTTGATCACCACCACATCTGCGGCCATCGCTTCCTTGCGGGCCAGGTTGACATGGCAGGCCCGGTGGCTTGGACAGGCCGATCCCAGGCAATTGTCACGGGTCGAGGTCACCAGCGGCCACAGCGACGAGCCTTCGTCCAGGCCGGTCAATTCGGCCATGTCCCCGGTGCGGGTGGTCTGGGACCAAGTTTCGATTTTGGCCAGGGCTTTCTGGGCGCCAGGGTGCGCCAACACATGGCTGTGACGCGCTTGCGCCATGCGGTGCAAACACAGGTAGTTGGCCCGCCCCTTGAGCAAAGCCACTCGGATGGGCAAGCCCAAGGCCTGAACCAGCCGGGGAATGTCGCGCGAAAAAAGCTGGTCCTGAAGCGCCTTGGTCGCTGTCGACACCAAAGCGCGTTGGCCGCTGAGCAAAACTGGCACCAGATAGGCATAGGTTTTGCCTGTGCCGGTACCCGCTTCGACGACCAGTTGCCCGCCCTCTTGCACCACTTGACTGACCGCCAGGGCCATGTCGGTTTGCCCTGGCCGGGGCTGAAAGCCGGACACGGCCTGCGCCAGCACACCCTGGCCAGACAGGGCATGGGCCACCTGCTGATCCAGACCGGTCAAGCAGGCGCCCTCGCCAACAACCAGGAGTTCCAGGCGGTCCGGGCGGGCCAGACGGCGATGGCTGGCCCCAGGCGGTGTCGCGGATGCGCTGTTCCTCCGCGCCAAGCCCGTGGTTCAGTCGCCGTGCGGCTCAAGCTTGGCAGGGGCTCGGCCATGTGGGCGGTCATGGTCCCCCCCGGTTGTCAGCCTGTTTGTCTTGCAAGCGTTTCTCGCGTTGCTCGACCCGCCAGGCGCGCTCTTGCGCGTTCAAGACCAGTTCTTGCTGCGACAGCGGCTCCAGGGCTTTGCGGCGAACGCGGCGCGCTTCCAGCAGGCAGGCGTTCACCGCGAATTTGTTCCAACAGGCGCGCTCTTGCTGCTCATAAGCCTGCACGATGGCCTCTTTTTGCTGCGCCAGCGCGCGCCTTTGCTGTGCAATGCGCTCAGGCACTGCATCCACCTCCAGGCGGGCATCGGGTTTGTCCGCGTCTTTCGCCGCCTCAGGAACCGGGTGTTGCGCATGCACCGGCAGGCCCAGCGCTGCAGCCATGCAGATCGCGCCCAGCCAGGTCGACAGACTGGATGTCATGTCAGGTGCGTGTCCACGGTGCGGTGGGCCAAAGCCAGGAATTCGCTCGACTGCATCTCGTGCAGGCGCGAAACCGTGCGGGGAAATTCGTGCGACATGGGTCCTGCGGTGTAC
>JAIXXW010000196.1 GCA_027490555.1 Comamonadaceae bacterium
TCGTCTTCATGCGGCAAGAACACGATGCGGAAGTGGTCCGTGTCGGGCCAATTGAAGCCCGTGCCCTGGACCAGCATGACCTTGGTTTCCTCCAACAACTGAAGGAAGAAATCCTGGTCGTCCTTGACGGGATAAATTCGGGGGTCGAGCTTGGGAAACATGTACAGCGCCGCTTGCGGCTTGACACAACTGACACCCGGGATGGCCGTGATCAGTGCATGGGCCAGATCCCGCTGCTTGCGCAAACGACCACCTTCGCCGACCAGTTCGTTGATGCTTTGGTGACCGCCCAAGGCGGTCTGGATCGCCCATTGCCCGGGCACATTCGCACACAGCCGCATGTTGGACAGCATGTTCAAGCCCTCGATGTAGTCGCGGGCATTCTTCTTGTCACCAGAGATCACCATCCAACCGGCCCGATAACCACACGAGCGGTAACTCTTGGACAAGGAGTTGAAGGTCAGGGTCAGCACATCCTGCGACAAACTCGCCAAAGGGGTGTGTTTGACGCCATCGTACAGAACCTTGTCATAGACTTCGTCTGCAAAAATCACCAAGCCATGCGCACGGGCGATGTCCACAATGCCTTTGAGCAATTCGTCGCTGTAGAGGGCCCCGGTTGGGTTGTTCGGGTTGATGACCACAATGCCCTTGGTGCGGGGCGTCACCTTGGCCCGGATATCGGCCAGGTCGGGCATCCAGCCATTGGACTCTTCGCACCGGTAATGCACCGGCGAGCCCCCGGACAAACTGGCAGCGGCTGTCCACAAAGGGTAATCGGGGGAAGGCAGGAGCAACTCGTCCCCATTGTCCAACAAGGCATTGGTGGCCATCACGATCAATTCGCTGGCCCCATTGCCCAGGTAAATGTCATCCAGCATGACCCCCAAAATGCCCTGTTTCTGGGTCTCATGCATCACGGCTTTGCGTGCCGCGAAAATGCCCTTGCTGTCCGAATAGCCGGCCGAGTTGGGCAGGTTGCGGATCATGTCCTGCTGGATTTCTTCGGGGGCGTCAAACCCAAAAACGGCCAGGTTGCCGATGTTCAGTTTGATGATTTTGTGGCCATCCTCCTCCATCTGGCGCGCTCGGTCCATGATGGGCCCCCGGATGTCGTAGCACACGTTGGCCAGCTTGGCGGATTTCTGGATGGTCTTCAAAGTGCCTCCAAAGGCAATGTGGATCAGGGAAAACCTATAATTTGACCACATTTTCAAGCGAAACCTGCGCTCCCTCCCCTCCCCGCCCGCCGCGGGCACATTCGCCCAGTTTGTCTGTCACATGAAACTTCAGCCTGACAAATCCAGTGCACCCACCATCCAAGCTTATGAGCCGTCATGGATCGAAGTCAATGGCATACGCCACGACCACTCCCTGTCGGTGACCAGTTTGACCGATGTGCCACCCGCCAGGTGGGCCACCCACGATTTCGACGCCTTGTCTGCGAGCGACTTCAGCCCATGGGCCCACAGCGGTTGCGAACTGATTGTGTTTGGCAGTGGCAAAAAGCTGCGTTTTCCCAAACCCCAGTGGCTGCAAGACCTGGTCCGCCATGGCATCGGCGTTGAAACCATGGACACCCCGGCAGCGTGTCGAACCTACAACATTTTGGCCAGCGAAGGGCGCAAAGTGGTCGCCTTGCTGTTGATCGAGACCTGAGGCCTCTTTTTTTCGACTCAGGATGAGCAGGCACACAGGCCTTCAGAAATGAAAGTGGCGCTTCAGAGTAAAATACCCGGTTGTTAGGGCCTATAGCCTTTTGCGATGTGGACACCCGATGGTGGTGACACCCGCTCAACCAGTCAAGCGAGATAAAGTTCCATGGCGATCGTTCTGAACAAACCCCTCCCCGAATTTGAGGCCAACGCCACCAGCGGTCTGAAAGTCTCCAACGTCTCTCACCTCGGACAAACCGTGGTGTTGTTTTTCTACCCCAAGGACAACACCCCTGGCTGCACCACTGAAGCCATGCAGTTTCGCGACAAATACAAGGATTTCGTCAAAGCTGGCGCCTTGGTCCTTGGCGTGTCGCGTGACAACATGAAATCCCACGACGATTTCAAGGCCAAGCTGGAATTGCCCTTTGAACTCATCGCCGATACCGAAGAAAAAATGTGCCACATGTTCGGTGTGGTCAAGAACAAGATCATGTACGGTAAAAAAGTCAAGGGCATCGAGCGCAGCACCTTCCTGATCGGGCCTGATGGCACGCTCAAGCAGGAATGGCGCGGCCTGAAAGTCCCCGGCCATGTGGAAGAAGTTTTGCAAGCCGTCAAGGACCTCAAAAAAGCCGCGGCAGTGGCCTGAAGGCCGGCCCCTCAGTCTGAATTGGGGCTCGTGCATAATGGGTTCATGCCGCTGAACCTCAGCCTTTCCCACATCCACTCCCCCCCAAGCCGCCCGGGTCACCTGGCGGCTTTTTCTTTCACGACTCCAGAAATCTCCCCACCTCGATAGGCCCTCGCTCATGCCATTGCCTCCTGCTCCAACCCAGCGCGCCAGCCGCCTCACCCACAAAGCCTTTGAAGCCAGTGAACAGTTGCCCGAACCCTCCCCCGAGACCACCGCAGACGAGGGCGTGCTCAGCGGCATGAACGTGACATCCGAAGCCGGCACCGGCAAGCGCCCTGCAAAGCCCCTTAAGAAACAGCCCACCCCACAGACTGCCCAGCCGATCACCACAGCCAGGCCCCAGGTCGGCCCGGCCAGCCCCCCCACGCGCAAGCCTGCAGCGGCCCGCAGCCCAAAAAACGCTGGCCCCAAAAAACTGTTTGTGCTGGACACCAATGTGCTGATGCACGACCCCATGTGCCTGTTCCGGTTCGAGGAACACGATGTGTTCTTGCCGATGATCGTTCTGGAAGAACTCGACGGCCACAAAAAAGGCATGACCGAAGTCGCACGCAATGCCCGCCAAGCCAGTCGCTCGCTGGACGCACTGGCTTCTGCCCAGGGCTCGGATCTGGGCAAGGGCTCCCCGCTGAATGCCACCGGCTACATGGACGCTTTGGGCCAGCTGTTTTTCCAGACCCAGGCCTTGGACCTGAGCCTGCCCCTGGCCCTGCCTCAGGGCAAGGCCGACAACCAGATTCTGGGTGTCGTCAAGGCACTGGGTCAGTTGCATGCACCGCGGGAGGTGGTGCTGGTGTCCAAGGACATCAACATGCGGGTCAAAGCCCGGGCTCTGGGCTTGCAGGCAGAGGATTACCAAAACGACAAGACGCTGGAAGACGGTGACCTGTTGTACCCCGGCTCCATGGCCTTACCGGCAGATTTCTGGGTCAAAAACGGCAAATCCGTGGAAAGCTGGCAACAGGGCACGCACACTTTTTATCGGATTTCCGGACCGATCGTGCCCAGCTTGTTCATGAACCAGTTCGTGTATTTCGAGGCCCCCGGCGAGCCCAGCCTGTATGCCCGCGTCACCGAGATCCGCGGTAAAACCGCTGTGCTGCGCACTTTGAAGGACTTCAACCACCAGAAAAACGCGGTTTGGGGCGTGACCACGCGCAATCGCGAGCAGAATTTCGCAATGAACCTGCTGACCGACCATGACATCGACTTTGTCACCTTGGCGGGCACCGCAGGCACCGGAAAGACCCTGATGGCCCTGGCCGCAGGCTTGACGCAAGTCTTGGACGAACGCCGTTACACCGAGATCATCATGACGCGCGCCACGGTCAGCGTCGGCGAAGACATCGGCTTTTTGCCGGGTACCGAAGAAGAAAAAATGGGCCCTTGGATGGGCGCACTGGATGACAACCTGGAATTCTTGGCCAAAGGCGATGGCGGCAATGCCGGTGAATGGGGTCGCGCCGCGACGAATGAGCTGATCAAAAGCCGCATCAAGATCAAGAGCATGAACTTCATGCGGGGGCGCACCTTCATGAACAAATACGTGATCATCGACGAGGCCCAGAATCTGACGCCCAAACAGATGAAAACCCTCATCACCCGAGCCGGCCCAGGCACCAAGATCATCTGCATGGGCAACCTGGCCCAGATCGACACCCCCTACCTGACGGAAGGCTCTTCAGGACTGACCTACGCGGTCGATCGCTTCAAGGGATGGGCGCATGGCGGTCACATCACCCTGGCGCGTGGTGAGCGGTCGCGTCTGGCGGATTTTGCCAGCGAAGCCCTGTAAGCCCTGGCCTGCGTTCGCGGCGTTGTTCAGTAATCGTCGCTGAGGCCCGAAGCCAGGCTTTCAAAACGTGTCAGGTTCTTCAGGAAGGTCAGCCGGACGGTACCTGTGGGGCCATTGCGCTGCTTGCCGATGATGATTTCTGCCACGCCAGGATCTTTCGAGTCCTTGTTGTAGTAATCGTCGCGGTAAATGAACATGATGATGTCGGCATCCTGTTCAATCGCACCGGACTCGCGCAAATCGCTCATCATGGGGCGCTTGTCGGTGCGCTGTTCCACGCTTCGGTTGAGTTGGGACAGCGCAATGACCGGGCACTGCAGTTCTTTGGCCAGCATTTTCAGGCCACGGGAAATTTCACCCAATTCGGTGGCACGGTTGTCACCCCCCGACCCGCCTGAACCGCTCATCAGCTGCAGGTAATCCACCACAATGAGCCCCAGCTTACCGCACTGGCGTGCCAGACGCCTCGCATTGGCACGCAACTCGGAGGGTGTCAAGCCAGGCGTTTCGTCGATGTGCAAAGACACCGTGCGCAGCCTTTCAATGGCATCCGTCAGTCGCGGCCATTCGTCGTCGCTGAGCTTGCCCGTGCGCAAATGGCCTTGATCAATTCGGCCGATGGAGCCGACCACACGCACCGCCAGTTGGGAAGCCCCCATTTCCATCGAGAACACGGCCACCGGCAATCCCTCGTTCAAGGCCACGTGCTCGGCAATGTTGATCGCGAATGCGGTTTTGCCCATGGACGGTCGGGCGGCCAGCACCACCATGTCACCCGGCTGCAGTCCCGATGTCATGCGGTCCAGGTCGTAAAAACCGGTAGGCACCCCCGTGATATCATTGGGGTTGTCGGCCATCTCCTGCACGCGGTCAAGCAACTGCACCACCAGGGTGTCCATCGACTGAAAGCCCTGCTTCATGCGCGAGCCTTCTTCACCGATGTTGAAGATTTTCTGCTCGGCTTCGTCCAGGATGCGGTCGATCGCTTTGCCTTGCGGGTTGAAGGCATTGGTGGCGATTTCATCGCTGGCGCTCACCAGTTTGCGCAAAATCGCACGTTCGCGGACGATTTCCGCATAGCGGCGGATGTTGCTGGCGCTTGGCACATACTGCGCCAAGGAGTTGAGATAGGCCAAGCCCCCCATCTCAGCGGTTTTGCCCTGGTTTTGCATGTACTCGCTGACGGTGATCACATCGGCAGGCTTGGAGACGTTGATCAGGGCCCCAATCGCCGCATAGATCAGCTGGTGTTCATGCCGGTAAAAATCAGAATCCACCAGCAAATCGCCCACCCGATCCCAGGCACTGTTGTCCAAAAGCAGACCGCCGAGCACACTCGATTCGGCTTCGATCGAGTGCGGTGGCACCCGAAGCTTGGCCACCTGTCCATCGGCGGCCAGGTCGGAAGACAACAGGTTCAAGGGAGGAGCAAAAACGGCAGACATGGTGTGGGGCCCGAAAAGGCCATCGTAATCGGAAAATCCTTCAGGGCTTGGGATAAGCCTGTGGATAAGCTCTGAGCATCCGGTGATGTGCGTTGAAAAGTCGAAGGGGAACGCGTAACCCAAAAAAAAGCCGCCTGGCGCGAGGCCCGGCGGCTTTGCAAGAACACAGGCGTGGTCAGGCGGTTTCGCCGTACACCGTGACCGTCACATCCACCACCACATCGGTGTGCAGCGCCACGGAAACACTGGATTCGCTCACAGTTTTGATCGGGCCATGGGGCATGCGGATCTGGGACTTGAGCAGTTTGTAACCTTGTTTGTTCAACTCTTCGGCGATGTCGTGGTTGGTGACAGAACCGAACAAACGGCCATCCACACCGGCTTTCTGGGACAACTTGATCACCAGACCCGACAACTTCTCGCCTTGCGCCTGGGCTTCGGCCAGCTTGGCCGCCGCGGCTTTTTCGAGTTCAAGGCGACGTGCTTCGAACTCGGCCTTGTTGGCCTCGGTGGCGCGACGGGCACGCCCCTGAGGGATCAGAAAATTGCGCGCGTAACCGTCTTTGACTTTGACGATCTCGCCCAGATTACCCAGGTTCACAACCTTTTCGAGCAGGATGATTTGCATGGTTGTTCTCCTTAGACTTTGTGCTGGTCGGTGTAAGGCAACATGGCCAAGAAGCGGGCGCGCTTGATGGCGGTGTTGAGTTGCCGCTGAAAGATGGCTCGGGTGCCTGTCAGTCGGGCAGGAATGATCTTGCCGTTTTCGGCGATGAAATCACGCAAGGTGTCCACATCCTTGTAGTCGATTTCTTCGACGCCGGTCACTGTGAAGCGGCAAAAACGCTTGCGCTTGAACAGCAGGGACTGGGTGTTGCGCTTGGGGCGCTTGTCTTTGTTGAATTTTTTGAACGTGGCCATGGGGCCTCCTGAAATTAATCTTGCTGGAACTCTTGGATGTGCAACACGACACTTTTACCTTGACGAGGGGTGGCCAAAAAGCCTTTGAAAACCCAGACGCTGCCCACCGATTGCTTGACCAGTCTTTCTGCCAGCGGCCCGAAGGCCAAGGCGCGAAGTTTCAACTGGACTTTCCGCATTTGTCCTGCCTCTTCGAGTTCTGAGGCATGCTCCAGAACCAAATCCAGAGCGGGCAAACCGGCGGGGGTGTAACGCAAAGCGGCTAGCTCGGCAATACACGCTGTCAGTTCTGTGTGATTCACTCCTCGGAGGGTGTCTGTTAGGCGGCGAAATCGGCTTGTTGAGACTTGCGGGCCTCTTCACGCTCAACGGTCTTCATCATGGACGAAGGCGCGGTGTCGGCTTTTTTCTTCAGCACAGTCAGGTGACGCAAAACCGCATCGTTGAACTTGAAGGCATGTTCGAGTTCCGCCATGACCGCCTGGTCGGCTTCGATGTTGACGCACAGGTAATGGGCCTTGCCCAGTTTGTTGATCAGGTAGGCCAGCTGGCGGCGGCCCCAGTCTTCCACGCGGTGGATGCTGCCACCGCCGGCAGTGATCATGCCTTTGTAGCGCTCCAGCATGGCGGGCACTTGTTCGGACTGATCGGGGTGGATCAGCAAAATGATTTCGTAATGACGCATCGAGACTCCTTGAGGTTAACCGTGGTGGTTGGAAAGCTACCCCCAGCGTCAGATGGGGTGCAGCAAGGGTGAACCGCGCATTATAGGCCAAAACTCACAGTCCGGGAAACTGGTCCGATCCGTTTTTCTGCGCGTTCGGTTGAGGCGTCTCACGCCTGAGCAAGTTCGAAGGCAGCAGCCAGGTGGCCAGAACCATCACGCCAAATCCCACAGGCACGCCAAAAACACCTGCCGACAATGGTTGGATGCCCCACCACAAACCGGCATAGGGGTCCAGGTGCCAAAAATGTCGGAATGCAGGCGCGTTGACGACCATGTAGTAAATCGTCACCCCCAAACCGGACAACATGCCCATGACGACGGCCGATCTGTGCACCCGCGTCCACAACATGCCCAGCACCATGCCGGGGAAAAAGGCCGAAGCAGCCAGTGAAAAAGAGGCCGACACCAGCGCCAGGATTTCAGCGGGCTTGAAGGCCGCAACCACCGCCGCGACCATGGCCACGGCCAACAAGGCAAATTTCGACAGGATCACCCGGCCTTCGGAGGACTTGGGGGCATTGCTGCCCTGGGGGCGCATGTCGCGCACCAAAGCGTTGCTGATGGTCAAAAGCAGCCCATCCGCCGTGGACAGCGCAGCGGCCAAACCGCCAGCAGCCACCAGCCCGGACACGACAAAAGGCATGCCTCCCAATTCGGGGGTGGCCAGCATGATCATGTCTGCACCCAGCTTGAGTTCTCCCAGCTGCAAGATCCCGTCGCCATTGACATCCGAAAATTCAAGCAAACCAGAGTCCAGCCGGGCCCATTGCGCCATCCAACTGGGCAGGGTGTCAAAACGGCTGCCCACCAGGTGGTTGAGCACCTCGAATTTCACCAGCACAGCCAGCGCAGGCACACTGAGGTAGATCAAGCCGATGAAAAACAGGGACCAGGCCACCGAGCTGCGCGTTTCGGCGACAGTGGGCGATGTGTAAAAACGCGTCAACAGGTGCGGCAAACTGGCTGTGCCGATCATCAGACAAAAGACCAGCGCCATGAAATTGAGCCGGGACTCGTTGAACAGGCGCTCCTGGGCAGCGCCGCCATGGGGGTCCCCTGAAAAGGTGTGGGTGTGCCCGGGCATGCCGCCCAAGGGTTGGGATCGCTGCAAGTTGTCCATCTTAGCGCGTGACCACTCCTCGCGGGCCTGGGCTGGATCCTGAGGCAAGGCCAAAAGCTCGCGGCGCACCTGCGCGATGGTGGCGAAATCGGCCCCTTGGGCATTGAGCAACTGGATCTTGCCTTCGAGTTCGTGCCGCAACGCCTCCATGGCGGCGTCCACATCCTGGAGCCGCGAAGCATAGAGCTTGGCGCGCTGGGCATATTCGCGCCTGACTTCCAACTCGGCGGGATCGTCCATCAAGCGCTTTTCAATCTCGGCGATCGCAGACAGCTGAGACCCGTACACCAGGGGCGCCACCGGATTGCCCAATTGCTTGTAGGCCAGCCAGGACACCGGGATCATGAACGCCAGCAAGAGCATGATGTACTGGGCCACCTGCGTCCAGGTGATGGCCCGCATGCCCCCCAAGAAAGAACACAACAGCACCCCCCCCAATCCCAGCAGGATGCCGATCTCGAATTGAACACCCGTCAGGCGTGAAGCGATCAGTCCGATGCCGTAAATCTGTGCAACGATGTAAGTGAAAGAACACAAAACCGAAGCCAAAGCCGCGATCACCCGTGGCCAGCGCCCGCCATAGCGTTGGTCAAAAAAATCGGGCAAGGTGTACAGATTCATGGCGCGCAGGCGGGGCGCGATCAACAAGGCCACGAGACAAAA
>JAIXXW010000388.1 GCA_027490555.1 Comamonadaceae bacterium
ACCCAGGTGCCGGTGCTGCGGCAGTGCGCCAGGATCTCGGCCTGCTCGGCGCGGCTGAGCGTCCAGCCGGTGGGGTTGTTGGGCGAGTTGACGATCAGCATCCGCGTGGCGGGCGTGATAGCCGCCTTGAGCGCGGCCATGTCGAGCTGCCATTGACCATCCACCGGACGCAGCGACACGCACTTCAGGCGCGCCCCCATGACCTGCGCCTGCGCCGTCAGGTTGGGCCACACCGGCGTCACCGCGACCACCTCGTCGCCCGCATCGACCAGGGCTTGCGCGGCCAACATCAAGGCGTTCACGCCCCCCGAAGTGATGGCCAGGCGCTCCACCCCCACCGGGCCGTGCAGGGCCGAAATGTAGTCCGACACCGCCTGGCGCAGCTCGGGCAGGCCGAGGTTGTGCGCGTAAAAGGTCTCGCCCTGCTGGATCGACTCGATGGCGGCCTGGCGCACGATGTCGGGCGTGACCTCGTCGGACTCGCCAAACCAGAAGGCCAGCACATCGGGCCGGCCCATGCCGGCATTGGCCACTTCGCGGATGCGCGACTCCGCCAGATCGAGCACGGTCTGGCGCATGAAGGGGGGAGTTGTGCGGTTCATGGCCGCATCGTAACGCTTGCGCCGCGCCGGCCTTGTCACGCTTTGCACAAGCGCTCGACAGGCCTATGATGGTCTGCACAAACACACAGGGAGGACACGATGGTAACCATGCAAGGGGCCAGCGCCCTGCTTGGCGCGGCCGTGCTTGCCGGGCTGCTGGCGACCGCAGCACCGGCCCGGGCGGTGGAGACCTTCACCGCCACCACCGGCGCAGACAAATCGGCTGCGGGCAAAAAGTCCAAATCGGGCAAAGCACCCAAACCGGCCAGCGACAAGGGCTCTGCAGAGAACAAGGCCGAGCGCGACAGGCGCTTGCAGCGCGAATGCCGGGGGCGGCCCAACGCGGGCGCCTGCGAGGGCTATGCCAGTTAGCGCCACCACCCACGCAAGCCGCTGGCACGCACGCTGGGTCGGGCCATGGCCGCCTGGAACAAACCGGCCTGCCCTTCGACCAGCGTGAACTGCTCGCGGGCGCGGGTGATGCCGGTGTAGACCAGCTCACGCGTGAGCACCTCGGCCGAACCCGGCGGCAACACCAGCACGGTGTGCGCAAACTCCGATCCCTGGCTTTTGTGCACCGTCATGGCAAAGGCTGTTTCGGCATGGGCCAGGCGCGAGACCCGGACCGAACGCAGCTGCTCGCCATCCATGAACCAGGCCTTGAGCACGCCCTGGGGGCAAGGCAGGACCAAGCCCACATCGCCATTGAACACCCCGAGCTGCGGATCGTTGCGCGTGACCATCACCGGGCGGCCGACAAACCACTCGCCCGCGACCCGGAGCAGCCCCTGGTCGGCCAGTGCTTTTTGCACAGCGGCATTGAGCCCCTGGGTGCCCCACTCGCCCTGGTGCACCGCGCACAAAATCCGAAAACCCTCGAAGGACTGCAGCACCGCCCGCACCCAGTCGGCATGCGCCTCGCCTCCTGGCCCAGCCGGGCCCGCTTGCACCAGGCGCAGGCTGTCGGCATAAGAAGGCAGGCCTGTGCTGCCCAGCGCCAGCGCACACACCGCCTGGGGTGTGGCCGGTTGCAGCGCCTGCAAAGCCCCGTCGGCCGAGGCCTGCAGCGCGGCGTGGGCCCCGGCCACATCGCCGCGGTTGACGGCCAGCGCCAACTGGCCGATGGCGCCTTGGAAGCGGCGGCTTTGGCGCAGCATCACCGTCTGCTGGGCCAGCACAGGGGCCGCCGCCTCGCCACCCAGCGGGTCGGCCAGGCAAGCGGCGGGCAAGGCCTGCCCGGTGAGGGCCTGCACATGCTGTGCGGTACGGGCGCTGTAGCGGCCAGCGGCCGCGTCGCGGCACAGGTCGCCCAACACCGCCCCGGCCTCGACCGAGGCCAGCTGGTCCTTGTCGCCCAGCAAGACCAGGCGCGCGCTGGGGGGCAGGGCCTGCAGCAAGGCGTCCATCATTTCCAGATGCACCATCGAAGCTTCGTCCACGATCAGCACATCGACATCGAGCAAATTGGCCGCATGGTGGCGAAACTGGCGCGCGTCGGGCCGGGCCCCCAGCAGTGCATGCAAGGTGCGCGCCGGGCCCATGCGGGCGACCAGCTCGCTCAGGTTCAGGCCGCTGTCGGCGGGCACCTGTTGCACCAGACCGCTCAGGGCCTGGTCAATCGATTGCTTCAGGCGCGCCGCCGCCTTGCCGGTGGGCGCGGCCAGCGCCACGCGCAACGGGCTGCCCCCGGGGTGCAAGGCCAGCAACAGCGCCAGCAGGCGTGCGGCGGTGTAGGTCTTGCCGGTGCCCGGACCGCCGGTGATGACCGACAGGCGCGACCGCAAGGCCACGGCGCAGGCCAGCTTTTGCCAGTCTGGCTCGGCGGCCGTGGACGAAGCCTGCCCGAAAAAGCGGTCCAGCCAGAGCCGGGCCTGCGCCTCGGGAACGTCCAGCGGATCGCTGGCGCGCTGCAGCAAACCCTGGGCCACCCGCTGCTCATAGCCGGCATAGCGGCGCAGGTACAACAGGGGCGCAGCCGCCTCGCCGCCCAGCACCAGGGGCTGACCCCGGTCGGGTGCGTCGCTGGGGCGCACGCAGGCGCCCGACAAAGCGGCCTGCCAGTCCGCCAGCGTGGCGGGCAAATGCGCCCACAGCGCATGCACGCCGTGCGGTCCGTCCAGCGCCGCACCGGCACTGCCCCACAGGGCCGCCGGCGGCGCGCACAGATCGCTCACGGGCAGGCAGGTGTGGCCCCGCCCTTCCATGTGGGCCAAAAGCGCTGCCGCCACCAGCAGCGCCGGGTGGGCCTGGGCATCGAGCCGCAGCAGTTGCGCCGCCAAGGCGCTGTCGATGTGGCGCAGCAGGCCTTGCTCGGTCCACAGGCGCAGCCACTGCAGGGTTTGCTGGGCGCTCAAGCCCTGCGCAGCGGTGTCCTGCAGCCAATCCATCTGAGTGCCGGGCACGCTGGCCGTTCGGGGCGTTTTGCGCAGGCTCATGGGCTCACCTTGGCGTTGAGCATGGCGTCCAGGCCGTCGAGCAGGGGCAGCGGCGCAGGCAGGGTGCAGCAGCCGCCCGCAGGCCCGTCGATGCCGCGCAGGAACAGGTACACCGCCCCGCCGAGCTGCCGTGCCGGGTCATAAGCCCTGCCCAGCCGCGAACGCAGCAAACGGTGCAGGGCCAGCATGTACAGCGCCGCCTGCACCTCGTAGCGGTGTTGGGCCATGGCCCGGTCCAGCGCCTGGGCACTGTAGGCCGCGTCGTCCGCGCCCAAATGGTTGGATTTGTAGTCCAGCACCCAATAGCGGCCCTGGTGCTCGAACACCAGATCGGCAAAGCCCATCAGCATGCCGTGCAGCTGCGCATCGGGCAGCTGCGGGCGGTCCACGCCGGGCAAGAGGTGCTGCTGGCACAGCGCATCCACCTCGCGCGCATGCAGCCGCTCGGCCGGCAGCCAAAACTCCATCTCGGGCAGGCAGACTTCGAGCGCGTTCAGCGCTGCGCTGGGCCCGTGCAGGGGCTGGGCGACCACGCGGCTGAGCCACTGCACCACCTCCTCGGCCTGGGCCTGGTAGCCGGCCCCTTCGCAGCGTTGGCGCAGGCGCTCGGCCTTGGCCGTATCCAGCGCAAAGCGGTCGGCGGCCAACCACTCGAGCTGGTCGTGCAAAAAATTGCCGGCCGTGGGCCCTTTGGCAAAGCGGTGCCAGGGCGCGGCTGCGCCGGCCGGCTCGGGTGCCGCAAGCCCGCCCGGCTCGGTGTCGGGGGGTTCGTCGTCGGCCGGGCGCGGCGTGGCTGCGTGCTGCCAAGGCTGGGCAGACAAGTCGCGCGCCAGGCGCGAAAAACTCGCGATGGTCCAGGACTTGTCGATGCGGGCGGTGCAGATCAGGGCTTCGCGCAATGGGCGGGTTTGCGGGGGCCGCTGCCAGGCGGTGAGTGGCGCTGGGTCGGTGGCGCTGACCAGCACCACATCCAAGGCTTGGCCTTGATCATCTTTCTGCAAGGCTTGCAGCAGCGGCAGCCAATCTTGGGCCTGCGTCGCTTTGTGGCCATCCAACAAATGGCCTGCAGCGCTGTCGTGGTTGACGCAAGTGTTGCCATTGCGGCGGTTCACCGCACTCCAGCCCACCCACAGCGCGTGCTGGGCCCGTGTCAGGGCCACGTACCACAGGCGCAGGTCTTCGCGCAGGCGCTCCTGGTCTGCAACCTGGGCCTCGTCCTTGTCAAAGTCCAGGGTCCAGCGGCGTTCGCCCGTGCCCAGATCCTGCGCCAAGACGCGGGTCTTGTGGGGCCCCTTGACGCGGTGGCTGTGCGCAAAGGGCAGACACACCACCGGGTACTCCAGCCCCTTGCTGGCGTGGATGGTGATGACCTTGACCAGGTCGTCGTCGCTCTCGAGCCGCACGGTCTGCTCTTCGCTGTCGCCAGCCCCGCCGGCTTGGACTTCTTCGATCTGCTGGGCCAGCCAGCGGATCAGGGCCTGCGCGCCATCGATCTGGCCACTGGCGGTCTGCAGCAGTTCGGCCAGGTGCAGCACATTGGTCAGGCGCCGCTCCCCTTCGGGCTCGCCGCGCCAGCGGCCGGCCAGGTGCAGCAGGTGCAGCGACTGGCGCAGCATGGCCAGCACGCCCTGACTCAGCCAGACCTGGCGCAGTTCGCGCATCTGCTCGGCCAGCGGCTCCAGCAGCTCATCCTGGGTGGACAGCGCGTGCAGTTCGGCCAAGGACAGGCCCACCGTGCGCGTGCCCAGCGCAGCGCGCACCCGACGCATGTCCTGCGGTTCGGCCACGCCGCGCAGCCACAGGCACAGGTCGCGCGCCTCGTCGCTGGCAAACACCGACTCGCGGTCCGACAAAAACACCGAGGCCACACCCCGCACGCGCAAGGCATGCCGCACCGCGTCGGCCTCCTTGCGGGTGCGCACCAGCACCGCGATGTGTTTGGCCTGCAAGGCTTGGGGGCTGGCAGTGGGGTGCACGAAGCGGGCCTGAGGGTGGTTCAGCCAGGCCACGATTTGCTCGGCGCACAGGGCCGACAGGTGGGTTTGGGCATCGCGCGTGCTGCGCAACTTCGCGTCATGCACCAGCGTGAGTGCGGGCACCTGTCCACCGCCGATGTGCAAGGCTTCTTCGCGGCCCGCCGCGTCCACCGCCTGAAACGGCAAGGGGTTGTCCTGGCCTTGCGCGTAGCCGAAGGCGTTGGGCTTGATCTGGAACCAGCGGTTGACCACCGCAACCAGCGCCTGGGTCGAGCGGCGGTTGGTGCCCAGCACATGGTGGCGGCCTGCGGTGGCCAGACGGGCACGCAGGTAACTCTGGATGTCGGCCCCCCGAAAACCATAGATCGACTGCTTGGGGTCACCGATCAGCAGCAGCGCGGTGTCCTGGTCGTTTTCGGCCGTGCGGTAAATGCGGTCGAAGATGCGCAGCTGCAGCGGCGAGGTGTCCTGGAATTCGTCGATCATGGCCACCGGGTACTGCGATCGCAGGCGCTGCGCCAGGCGCTCACCCGACTCGGGCACATGCAGCGCGGCGTCCAGGCGCTCGAGCATGTCGGAAAAACCGAACAGCCCTTGGCGGCGCTTGAGCTCGGCCAGGCGCCGCAGCACATGGGTGCGGGCATGCAG
>JAIXXW010000118.1 GCA_027490555.1 Comamonadaceae bacterium
AAGGAAAAACTCGAAGCCCTGGGTGCCAAAGTGGCGGGCTCGGTGAGCAAGAAAACCGACTATGTGGTCGCCGGTGCCGAGGCCGGCAGCAAGCTCGACAAGGCCCAGGCCTTGGGGGTCCCGGTGCTGGACGATGCCGGGTTGGCGGTGTTGCTGACCGGCGTCAAACCCTGACGACTCAGTCGTCATCCCCTTGGCCGATGTCCGGAAAAAGCACCTGCGTGAAGCCAAAGCGGCTGAAGTCGCGCACCCGCATCGGGTAGAGCTTGCCGATCAGGTGGTCGCACTCGTGTTGCACCACGCGCGCATGAAAACCCGACACCGTGCGGTCAATCGCATGGCCCAGCGCGTCAAAACCGGTGTAGCGCACCTGCGCCCAGCGCGGCACTATACCGCGCAGCCCGGGCACCGACAGGCAGCCCTCCCAGTCCTCCTCCTCATCTGCGCCCAGCGGGGTGATCACCGGATTGATGAGCACCGTGCGCGGCACCAGCGGCCGCCCCGGGTAGCGCGGGTTGAGCGCCGTGCTGCCAAAGATGACCAGTTGCAGGTTCACCCCGATCTGGGGTGCCGCCAGGCCCGCGCCCTGAGCGGCCGCCATGGTGTCGTGCATGTCCTGGATCAGGCTGTGCAGCGCGGGCGTGTCAAAGGCGGTCACGGGCTCGGCCATGCGCAGCAGACGGGGGTCGCCCATGCGGAGGATGTCGCGAACGGTCATGGTGACAGTCTCACATGAAAAAATAAAAGAACACGATCATTTGCATGCGCCGCAAGCCCTCGGTGCGGCCGATCTGCCGGCCTGACCCGTCGTAGAGGCGCTCGCCATCGATGCGGCCCATGAGTGAGCCCGAAGCACTGTAGAGCCTGTCCCCGTCAATGCGACCGATGGGGCTGCCCGATGCGCTGTACACACGCTGCCCGTCGATGCGCCCCAGCTGCCGACCGGAGCCGTCGTAGATGCGTTCGCCATCAACACGCCCGATCTGTTGCCCAGACGCGTTGTAAAAACGCTCTGCATCCACGCGGCCCAAGGCCCGCCCGCTGCTGTCAAACATCCGCTGGGCCCAAGCAGCGGGCATCAGCAGACTGAGAACCAGCAAGGCGGTGGTCAGGGGCAATCGCATCAGAGGGTGGTCAAGGTGGTGGGTTGCATACCGCATCGCGGGCTTGTTGTGCGTTTTGCCGCCGGCTCAGCGGACTTTGTTGCAGCCAAAATTGCAGATCTTGCATCACATCGCGGGTTTGCAATTGGCGCGTCAACAGGTGCCAGCCTTCAGGGTAAATCACAAAGTCCATGGCATCTGCGCGAATGTCTGGGGCATTCAAGCGGGTCAGCCAATGGCACACGGGCTTGGGCGGAATGATCCGGTCACGCAGACCATACAGCACCAGGCTGCGTTGCGGTGGCAGCGATGGGAGGGTCTGGGCGCGGCCCATCAGTGCGGTCACACCCGCCAGACTGCTGACGCGTGTGGCTTTGATGAACAGCGGATCGCGGCTGAGCTCTCGCGAAATGTCAGGGTCGTTGGTGGGGGTGATGCCCAGTGACTGAACACCCCGGCCTGTGAAGGTCATCTCGGGGGCCACAGCGTTCATGAACTGCAGGCTGATCCGCTGGTACCAAGGCATGCTTTGGAAACCCCAGACCGCGGGGGCCTTCAGGACGATTTGGTCGGCCTCCAAGCCGGGTGATTCCACAGCCGCAATCAGCACCACAGCGCCCCCCATGCTTTCACCCACCACAGAGACAGGCAAACCGGGATGCCTGCTGCGCAGTTGGCCCGCGATGTGGCGCAGGTCGCCCAGCAGTGTGTTTGTGCCGGGCCAGATGCCAGGCTGGGGGTTGGCGCCAAAGCCGCGCTGGTCGTAGGCGTAGACCGTGGCATGGAGTTCGGCGGTGAGGGATTGGGCCAGAGATTCGAAGGCCTTGCTGTAGTCATTGAAGCCGTGCACGCCCAAGACGATGTGCTCAGGCTGGGGGTGGTGCCAGACACGCCCGGCCAAACTTTGGCCATCCGGCAGGTCAAAGCGGAGGGGCGCCGATGCGACGGGGTCTGAGCGGTGGGCTTGATCCCGCTGAAGTGACCCAGCCATCTGGGCCGGGCTTGGCGTGCAAGCGCTCATCGCCAGCAGCGCTATGGCGCAGATCCATGCCCTGACCACGCTTACAGGCCTTTGAGTTTGTCCAACGCGGCCAACAGAGTCTCGTCTTGTTTGGCAAAGCAAAAACGGATCACCTTCTGGTCGAAACCGTTGCCATAAAAGGCCGACAGCGGAATGGCGGCCACGCCGATCTCGGAGGTCAGCCATTTGCAGAAGTCGGCTTCGCTCAGGTGTTTTTCCGGCACCTGCAGGCCCGAGATGTCCACGCACTGGAAATACGTCCCCTCGCCAGGCAACAGCCTGAAATGGGTTTTTTCCAGACCCGCGCGGAACAAATCGCGCTTGCGTTGGTAAAAGGCCGGCAGTTCCAGGTAGGGCGCCGGGTCGGCCATGAAGCGGGCCAGCGCGTGTTGCATCGGGGTGTTGACGGTGAACACGTTGAACTGGTGCACCTTGCGGAACTCGGCGGTGTAGGCCGCCGGGGCGGCCACGGTGCCGATTTTCCAGCCCGTGACGTGGTAGGTTTTGCCAAAACTGGACACGATGAAGGCCCGCGCAGCCAGGCCCTCGAAGTGGGCTGCGCTCCAGTGCTGGTTGGGCGCGTAGACCATGTGTTCGTAGACCTCGTCGCTGATCAGCACGATGTCGGTGGGGGCCAGCAGGTCCTCCAGGTTCAGCATGTCCTGGCGTGACCAGATCATGCCGCTGGGGTTGTGCGGCGAGTTGATCAGGATGGCGCGTGTGCGCGGTGTGATCGCGGCCCGGATCTTGTCGAAATCGGGCCGGAAGGTGCCGGGGGTCAGGGGCACGCGCACCACCACGCCGCCCGCCAATTCGATGTTCGGCACATAGCTGTCGTAGCAGGGTTCGAGCACGATCACCTCATCGCCCGGGTGCACGATGGCCAGCACGATGGTGAGGA
>JAIXXW010000394.1 GCA_027490555.1 Comamonadaceae bacterium
CCTTGCTTTTGCTCACATCCGAAAACCGCCCGACCCGGTGGTGGGACTTGATGCCGAGCTCGTTTTCCAGAGGGTTCACAAAAGTCCCAAACATGTCCAGCAGCATGCCCTGGCAGTGGTCCTGCAGGACCTTGAGCACATCCATGTTGACCAAGGTGGTGAACACGATCGGTTTGATGCCCTCGGTCTCGGCGGTGTGGTTGATCTGCCGGACCGCCTGGTAGGCCTTGTCGGTGGTGTCCGTGAAGGGCAGCCGCACATGACGGGTTTTCATGTCGAACTGGGCGAGGATGGCATTGCCAAAAGTTTCAGCCGTGATGCCGGTGCCGTCAGACACGAAAAAAACTGTGCGTTTGGACATGCTTGCAAAAAATTCAAAGGTCGGGGATGCCAAGCCCCCTAAAATTGACTGATTATCCATGGGTCCTGACAGCGCTTGAATCACAAGTACAACAGAGCGCTTTTTGCTGCATGGAGCCCGGTTTTAACTTTGGAGCTTTGCATGTCAGATCTTTTCAGCGAGACCGCCCTGGTCGTTCCTTTTGAACAATTGCGCATGAGCGATGTGGAATCGGTCGGGGGCAAAAATGCCAGCCTGGGCGAGATGATTTCCCAATTGCCATCGGGTGTGCGGGTGCCCACAGGGTTTGCCACCACGGCCCATGCCTTCCGCCGATTTCTGGCCTTTGACGGCCTGAGCGAACGCATCAATGCCCGACTGGATGCGCTGGACACCGACGACGTGCGTGCATTGGCCGCTGCGGGCGCTGAAATCCGTGCCATGGTCGAAGCGCAACCTTTCCCCGCCGATCTGGAGGCGGCCATCCGTGACGCCTTTGCCCGTTTGCAGGACGGCCATCCCGAAGCCTCGTTTGCGGTGCGATCCTCGGCCACGGCGGAAGATTTGCCCGACGCTTCGTTTGCTGGACAGCAAGAAACCTTTTTGAATGTGGTCGGGATCGACGCTGTCTTGCACAAGATGAAGGAAGTGTTTGCCTCCTTGTACAACGACCGCGCCATCAGCTACCGGGTGCACAAGGGCTTTGCCCATGCCGATGTGGCTTTGTCTGCCGGCGTGCAGCGCATGGTCCGTTCTGATCTGGGGGCGGCTGGCGTCATGTTCACCATCGACACCGAGTCGGGTTTTGAGGACGTGGTTTTCATCACCTCCAGTTATGGACTGGGCGAAACGGTGGTGCAAGGCGCCGTGAACCCGGATGAGTTTTATGTGCACAAGCCCATGCTCGCGGCTGGCAAGCGCAGCGTGATACGTCGCAATCTGGGCTCCAAGCTGATTGAAATGGTGTTTGCCACGCCCGAGGAAAAAGCCTCGTCGGGCAAATTGGTCACCACCAAGGACGTGCCACCGGAGTTGCGCAACCGCTACAGCCTGACCGATGCCGAAGTCGAGCAACTGGCCCGCTATGCGGTGGTGATCGAGCAGCATTACGGACGGCCCATGGACATCGAGTGGGGCAAAGACGGGACCGATGGCTTGCTTTACATCCTGCAGGCCCGGCCCGAAACCGTGAAAAGCCAGGCCAAAGGCACGCCGGAGATGCGCTACAAGCTCAAAGGCAAAAGCGCGGTATTGGCCGAGGGCAGGGCGATTGGCCAGAAGATCGGCACCGGCCCCGTGCGCCTGGTGCACAACATCGCTGAGATGGACAAGGTTCAGCCCGGCGATGTGCTGGTGACCGACATGACCGATCCGAACTGGGAGCCGGTGATGAAGCGGGCCAGTGCGATTGTCACCAACCGGGGAGGGCGCACCTGCCACGCGGCCATCATTGCCCGCGAGTTGGGGATCCCTGCGGTGGTGGGGTGCGGCCAGGCGACCGAGGAATTGAGCGAGGGCACCCTGGTCACCGTCAGTTGTGCCGAAGGCGATACAGGCTACATATACGACGGTCTTCTGGAAACCGAGGTCAGCGAGGTCCCACGCGGCGTTCTGCCAGAGATCCGCACCAAGATCATGATGAATGTGGGCAACCCCCAGTTGGCCTTTGATTTTGCCCAGCTGCCCAATGCGGGTGTGGGTCTGGCCCGTCTGGAATTCATCATCAACAACAACATCGGCGTTCACCCCAAGGCGATTCTCGATTACCCCGCCATCGATTCCGATCTGAAAAAAGCCGTGGAGTCGGTCGCCCGTGGCCACGCCTCCCCCCGCGCTTTTTATGTCGACAAAGTGGCCGAAGGCGTGGCCAGCATCGCCGCGGCTTTCTGGCCCAAGCCGGTCATTGTCCGTTTGTCCGATTTCAAGAGCAACGAGTACCGCAAACTCATCGGCGGCAGCCGTTACGAACCCGAGGAAGAAAACCCGATGCTCGGGTTCCGGGGCGCTGCGCGTTACATCAGTGAGGACTTTGGCGAAGCCTTTGCCATGGAGTGCGAGGCGCTCAAGCGGGTGCGCGGCGAAATGGGTTTGACCAATGTCCAGATCATGGTGCCCTTCGTGCGCACCCTGGGCCAAGCCGAGAGGGTCACCCAGCTCTTGGCCAGCCAGGGCCTGCGTCGCGGCGAGAACGGGCTCCAACTCATCATGATGTGCGAGGTGCCCAGCAACGCCATTTTGGCCGAGCAGTTCCTGACGTATTTCGACGGTTTCTCGATCGGCTCCAACGATTTGACCCAGTTGACCCTGGGTCTGGACCGCGATTCCGGTATGGCCTTGTTGGCGGCGGATTTTGACGAGCGCGATCCGGCGGTGATGGCCCTGATGTCTCAAGCCATCCAGGCCTGTTTGGCCCAGGGCAAGTACGTCGGCATCTGTGGTCAGGGGCCCAGTGACCATCCCGATTTTGCCGATTGGCTGATGGCACAGGGCATCAGCTCGATTTCACTGAACCCCGATACCGTCGTTGAAACCTGGACCCACCTGGGGCGCGAAGCCTGATCCGCCCATGGCCAGCCACATGCCCACGGACATTGCCATGTCTCCCGCTTACCGGTGGAAGCTCCATCGCAATGTCCTGGTGTATGTCATTTTCCTGCTGGGCTTGATCGGCGTCGTGGCCTGGGCCGAGCGCATGGGTTTGTCGCGCAACCTGATCGGTCCGATTTTCCTGTTCAGCACGGTCATGATTTACGCCCTCATTGGCATCGCCGGTCGGACCACCGACGAGGACGAATACTATGTGGCCGGGCGGCGCATTCCCGCCATGTACAACGGCATGGCCACTGCAGCCGACTGGATGAGCGCGGCCACCTTCATCAGCCTGGCGGGGGCCCTTTACCTGCAGGGATTTTCGGGCAGCGGCGATCAGCCAGGGGGACTGGCCTATGTCGTCGGATGGACGGGTGGTTTTTGTCTCGTGGCCTTGTTGATCGCGCCCCGCCTGCGCGCCATGAATCTGTACACCTTGCCCGATTTTTTTGACCAACGCTATGGCGGGCGCTGGCCACGGGTGATCGCGGCTTTGGC
>JAIXXW010000251.1 GCA_027490555.1 Comamonadaceae bacterium
GAGCGCGAGCTGCGCACCGAGATCAGCCAGTCCGGCGTGCAAGGTCGGCAAGAAGCGATGCAAACCCTGACGCTGTTTCAGCAAACGCTGCTGCAGCAAAGTGCCGAGGCCACGCGCAGCCAGAACCAGCAATTGGACGCCCTGGCCCAGCAACTGGCCTTGCTGCAAAAAAGCCTGACCGACAGCCTGGCCCAGCAGGTCAACGCCTTGTCCGAAGCCAATGCACGCCGACTGACCGAAATGCGCGGCACCATGGAAACCCAGCTGTCCCAGCTGCAACAGAGCAATACGGCCAAGCTCGATGAAATGCGCCAGACCGTGGACGAGAAGCTGCAGGCCACCCTGCAGGCCCGCCTGGGCGAGAGCTTCAAGCAGGTGGCCGAGCGCCTGGAGATGGTGCACAAGGGTCTGGGTGAAATGCAGCACCTGGCCCAAGGCGTGGGCGATCTGAAACACCTGCTGACCAATGTGAAGACGCGGGGCATGTTTGGCGAGGCGCAATTGGCTTCCTTGCTGGAACAGGTGTTCACGCCCGAGCAATATGCGCAGCAGGTGGCCACCCGACCCGGCGAGAAAAACCGGGTGGACTTTGCCATCCGCCTGCCCGGGCGCTCGGACCAGGGCCAGACGGTCTGGTTGCCGATCGATGCGAAGTTTCCGAACGAAGACTACGAGCGCCTGCTCGAAGCCCAGGGCCGTGCCGACCCGGTGCAGGCCGAGCTTTGCGCCAAGGCGCTGGAGACCCGCATCCGGCTCGAAGCCAAGTCGATCGCCGACAAGTACCTGGAGCCCCCGCACACCACCGACTTTGCGGTGATGTTCCTGCCCACCGAAGGTCTGTACGCCGAAGTGTTGCGCCGCCCCGGCCTGATGGAAAGCTTGCAGCGCGAGCACCGCGTCACCCTGGCGGGCCCGACCAACCTGATGGCCATGCTCAACGCCCTGCAAATGGGCTTCAGAACCCTGGCCCTGGAAAAGCGCTCCAGCGAAGTCTGGCAGGTGCTGGGTGCGGTCAAGACCGAGTTTGGCAAGTTTGGCGACGTGCTGGACAAGGTGCGCCACCAGACCCAAACCGTCCTCAACACCCTGGACCAGGCCCAAACCCGCAGCAATGTGATGCACAAGGCCTTGCGCCAGGTCGATGCCTTGCCGGACACCGAGGCCCAAGCCTTGCTGCCCGGCACCGACAAATGAGCCGCATGCGCCGGCGCTTGGGGGCCGCATGAGGGTTCTGCCCCGCATCATTGGGGGTCAGATTTTCCTGCATGCCTGCATGGCGGGCATGCGCATGGCCACACCGCTGTTGGCCCTCCAGCAAGGCCACAGCCCCTTGGCGGTCGGCGCCTTGCTGGCCTTGTTTGCGCTGACCCAGGTGTTTTTCGCCTTGCCTGCCGGGCGTTTTGTGGACCGGGAAGGTTTGAAAAAACCGCTGCTCATCAGCATCGCCATCTCGTCGGTGGGGGCCAGTGCGTCGGCCATCTGGCCGATTTTTCCGGTCCTGTGCCTGAGCGCCCTGGCCACCGGGGGGGCCACCGGCATGGCGGTGATTGCCCTGCAAAGGCATGTGGGCCGCATGGCGCAAAACCCCGAACAACTGCGCGTGTCCTTCAGCTGGTTGTCGATTGGCCCGGCCATTTCCAATTTTCTGGGGCCGGTGCTGGCCGGCTTGCTGATTGACTTTGCCGGCCCCGAGCCTGCCCACGTCCACGGATTCCAGTGGGCTTTTCTGGTGCTGGCCGCCTTGCCCTTGAGCACCTGGATCTGGGTGCGGGCTGTGCCCGAGTTGCACGCCCCACAGACACCGGGCGAGCTGCTTCCCCAACGTGCCATGGATTTGCTCGCCGAGCCGATGATGCGGCGTTTGCTGGGCGTCAACTGGCTGTTGTCCTCGTGCTGGGACGTGCACACCTTTGTGGTGCCTGTGCTGGGCCACGAGCGCGGCTACAGTGCCTCGGTCGTGGGCACGATTTTGGGTGCCTTCGCCGTGGCCGCCGCCTTCATCCGGGTGTGCCTGCCTTATCTGTCGCGCCACGTCAAAGAGCACCAGATCATCACCGTGTCCATGGTCAGCACGGCCGTGCTGTTTGCGGTGTACCCGCTCATGCCCACGCCCTGGGCCATGGGCTTTTGCTCGGTGTTGCTGGGTTTGGTGCTGGGGACGGCACAACCCATGATCATGAGCACCTTGCACCAGATCACGCCGCCCCACCGCCAGGGCGAGGCACTGGGCCTGCGCCTGATGAGCATCAACGCCTCCAGCGTGCTGATGCCCATGTTGTTTGGTGTCGCCGGTGCGGTGGCGGGTGTGGCGCCGGTGTTCTGGGTGGTGGGCTCTCTGGTGGGCTGGGGGTCCCAAATGGCCTGGCGACTTCGGCCTGCGGACCCGCAGGGCCACACCGACTGAGGTGAAAACATCGGGTCACTGTATTTTTATCCAGTCATCTGGCCCAAATCCCTCTACAATGCGCCCCCATGGTGACCCAATCGACTGTCAAAACATCCCCCCAGTATTCCGAAGGCTCGATCCGCGTCTTGAAAGGCCTGGAGCCTGTCAAGCAACGCCCGGGCATGTACACCCGCACGGACAACCCCCTGCACATCGTCCAGGAAGTGCTGGACAACGCCGCCGACGAGGCCCTGGCCGGCCATGGCAAAAAGATCCGGGTGGTGCTGCACGCCGACGGCTCGGTCAGCGTCGAAGACGATGGCCGGGGCATCCCTTTTGGCCTGCACCCTGAAGAAAATGCCCCGGTGATCGAACTGGTCTTCACCCGCTTGCACGCGGGCGGCAAGTTCGACAAAGGGCAGGGCGGGGCCTACAGCTTTTCCGGGGGATTGCATGGCGTGGGCGTGAGCGTGACCAACGCCCTGTCCAAGCGGCTGGAGGCCACCAGCTACCGCGATGGCCAGGTGGCGACATTGGTGTTCGCAGGGGGCGACGTGGCCGAACCCCTGCGCACCCGCGCTGCCGGCGAGGGTGACCGCAAACAAGGCACCACCGTGCGGGCCTGGCCCGATGCCAAATATTTCGAATCCAGTGCCCTGCCCATGCAGGAACTGACGCATTTGCTGCGCAGCAAAGCCGTGCTCATGCCTGGTGTGACGGTGACCCTGGTGCATGAAAAGACCCGGGAAACCCAGCAGTGGCAGTACAAAGCCGGTTTGCGCGACTACCTCACGCAAACCCTGAACGGCGAACCGGTGATCCCGCTGTTCGAAGGCGAAGGGTTCGCCGATGGCCAGCACGAGAGCTTTGCCGAAGGCGAGGGCGCTGCCTGGGCGGTGGCCTTCACCGAGGACGGCGCCCCGGTGCGTGAAAGTTATGTCAACCTGATTCCCACCAGTGCCGGTGGCACCCACGACAGCGGCCTGCGCGACGGCCTGTTCACCGCGGTCAAGGGCTTCATCGAGTTGCACGGTTTGCTGCCCAAAGGCGTCAAGCTCATGCCCGAAGACGTGTTCGCCCGGGCCAGTTATGTGCTCAGCGCCAAGGTCTTGGACCCGCAGTTCCAGGGGCAGATCAAGGAGCGCCTGAACTCGCGCGACGCGGTGCGCTTGGTGTCGAGCTTTGTGCGCCCGGCGCTGGAGTTGTGGCTCAACCAGCATGTGGACTACGGCAAAAAATTGGCCGAACTCGCCATCAAGGCCGCGCAAACCCGCCAAAGGGCCGGTCAGAAAGTCGAAAAGCGCAAAAGCTCCGGCGTGGCGGTTTTGCCCGGCAAGCTGACGGACTGCGAGAGCAAGGACACGGCCGACAACGAGGTTTTCCTGGTCGAGGGTGACTCGGCCGGTGGCAGCGCCAAGATGGGCCGCAACAAGGAAACCCAGGCCATCTTGCCCCTGCGCGGCAAGGTGCTCAACACCTGGGAGGTGGACCGCGACCGCCTGTTTGCCAACACCGAAATCCACGACATCTCGGTGGCCATCGGTGTCGACCCGCATGGCCCCAACGACCAACCCGACATGAGCAACCTGCGCTATGGCAAGGTCTGCATCCTGTCCGACGCGGACGTGGACGGCTCGCACATTCAGGTCTTGCTGCTGACGCTGTTTTTCCGGCATTTCCCCAAGCTGATCGAGGCGGGCCATTTGTATGTGGCGCGGCCCCCGCTGTTTCGCGTGGATGCGCCCGCACGGGGCAAAAAACCCGCCTCCAAAGCCTATGCCTTGGACGAGGGCGAACTCACGGCCATCCTGGACAAACTCCGCAAGGAGGGCGTCAAAGAGGGCGCCTGGAGCATCAGCCGCTTCAAGGGTTTGGGCGAGATGAGTGCGGAGCAGCTGTGGGACACCACGCTGAACCCCGACACCCGCCGGCTGATGCCGATCGCGCTGGGCCCCTTGGACATGCTGGCCACCGAACACCTCATGACCCAGCTCATGGGCAAAGGCGAAGCCGCCGCCCGCCGAGAACTGATGGAGCTGCACGGCGACAGCATCGACATCGACGTCTGATGAATCCCCCGCAGGCGCCCACCCTGTGGGCGAAATGTCTGAGCCCATCCCACGCCCTCAGGCAGCCTTCTGCCCTGAAAGAACCTGATGACCACTGACCTGTTGACCCCCGAACCCACCGCCGCACCCGAGGGAGACCACCTGGGCGCCTACGCCCAGCGGGCCTATCTGGAATATGCGTTGTCCGTTGTCAAAGGCCGCGCCTTGCCCGATGTCTGCGATGGCCAAAAACCGGTGCAGCGCCGCATCCTGTATTCGATGGACCGCATGGGCTTGGCCTACAGCGGCCCGAACAACAACACGCCCGCCAAGCCGGTCAAGAGCGCGCGTGTGGTGGGCGATGTGCTGGGCCGCTACCACCCGCACGGAGACACCGCGGCTTACGACGCGCTGGTGCGCATGGCCCAGGATTTTTCGCAGCGCTACCCCTTGATCGACGGCCAGGGCAATTTTGGCTCGCGCGACGGCGACGGTGCGGCCGCCATGCGTTACACCGAAGCGCGGCTGTCCAAGATCACCGGGCTGTTGCTCGACGAAATCGACATGGGCACGGTGGACTTCGTCCCCAACTACGACGGCTCGACCGAAGAGCCCAAGCAGTTGCCTGCGCGCTTGCCCTTCAGCCTGCTCAATGGGGCCAGCGGCATAGCCGTGGGCCTGGCCACCGAGATCCCCAGCCACAACTTGCGCGAAGTGGCCGACGCCTGTGTCGCCCTGATCAAAAACGAGCGGCTGAGCGACAGCGATTTGATGGCCATCCTCCCTGGCCCCGACTACCCCGGCGGCGGCCAAATCATCAGCCCGGCCAGCGACATTGCCGAGGCCTACCGCACGGGGCGCGGCAGCCTCAAGGTGCGTGCCCGCTGGAAAATCGAAGACCTGGCCCGGGGCCAATGGCAGTTGGTGGTGACCGAGCTGCCACA
>JAIXXW010000347.1 GCA_027490555.1 Comamonadaceae bacterium
AACAGAGGCGGGGCATAGGCGACATTGCCGTTGTCGTCAGCATTGGGAATCCGGAAGTTGCGGCTCAGACGCAGATAAGCTGTCAGGTTCGGCTGAAAATTTCGGGCATATTCCAGCTCGCTGGCCGTGTTGGTGTCTTTGGCCCTGTAAGCGCTCGGCCCGTAACCGTAGTCAATCGTCCTCATTTGGGAATAACTCTCCCTTCTGTGGCCAAACACGATTCGGTCAACACGGGACAGCTCCAGGGTATTCCTGAAATACAGGCCACTGGACTGGTGAACGAAGCGGTAATTGTTCCCGCCCACATCCGGTATGGCATTGGCGCAAAGCGATGACGTGGAACCGCTGCTGCAGCCAAAGGTGAGCTTGGCCAGACCATCCTTGCTGGTTTTATGCCAGTCATACCCCATTTGCAGGGTGTTGCGGGGCAGGAGGAAGTTGGTGATCTTGAGTCGTGGACTCAAACTCTGGACGTCTGCCTGGCTGCTTGAGCTTCCTTGGGACTGACGCCAGTCATCGTAACGGTAGCCTGAGAAAACGTTGTAGGCGTCGTAGCTGTAAGCATCGCTGTTGCTTCTGGATCGTTGACTGAAATCCACCGCCAGTTCCATGTCCTCCATTCGCTTTCTTCCAAACAAAGTCAAGGAATGGCTGTCGACCTCGGCATCCCAGTTGTACCCAGAAACCTGGGTGGCGCGAGGCATGCTGTTCAGCCATATCGATGGCAAAGATCCCGGCAGCTTGTTTCTTTCGCGGTTGACAAAGAAACGCGCACCGATGTCCGTTTGAGAGTCGATGCGTTTGGTCCAGCTGGAACCTGCAGAGAGTTCGGTGCCCCTGGCGTTTTTGCGGTAGTTGTCGCTGGCGTATTGGCGCGCAAACAGACTCAAAGAACTGTCTTGGAGGTCCCTGGCATGAAACAAACCTGAATTCAAGCCCCCAAAACTGGCCATGCCACCGGACACAACGGTCAACTGACCCACATTCTTGCGGGTGATGATGTTGATGGTTCCACCGTTGGCCCCATCACCGTACAGAACACTGTTTCCAGCCCTGGAAATTTCAATGTGCGAAATGGCCTCAAGGGGAATCATGGATGTACGGGCCATGCTTTGCTCGTGCTCGGAGAGTCGGATGCCATCGAGCAAAATCACCATGTTGTTGGAGGCTGTGTCCCCATATCCTCTCAGATCGACGACTGCATTGGTGCTCCCGTCGAGGTTGAGTCGCATGGGCAGACCAGCGACTCTGGAAAGAACCTCTGAAACGTTGCTGGCTCCGCTCCTCTGGATTTCATCGGCACTGACCAGCGTGATGTGCGGCAAAACACCCGCACGCACTTCCTCAAAACGGGAAGCATGCACTGTGATGGTGGGCAAAACCTGGTCGGTCAATGGACGGTCAGGGGGGGCCCCCTGGGGCTGTGCTCGTGCTGGCGATATGCCAATGATGGCCGACAGCAAAGCAGCCAGCAGCTTGTAACGTGCGTTCATGTGAAAAAACAAATCAAACGCCCTCACCGCCTTCCCCGACAGTGCATGGGCTTCACAACCTGCCTTGCGACAGGTCACCTCGTTGGCCGGTATCCGGGCTGGCAGAGGCGACCTTCACCA
Organism: Comamonadaceae bacterium; assembly: GCA_027490555.1. Taxonomy (GTDB): domain Bacteria; phylum Pseudomonadota; class Gammaproteobacteria; order Burkholderiales; family Burkholderiaceae_C; genus Limnohabitans_A. The sequence goes on from JAIXXW010000347.1 coordinate 1,614, forward strand.
CCTTCCCGGCCACCTGTTTCAGGGCGGCCAGTGGTTTGAGGTGAAAGCGGGGTTTTCGTTCGACTGAAAACCCGTCTGCTTACCGTTGCGGGGGCAGCGCAGGTTAGGTGGGCCGAGATGGCGTCTCCCTCCTGCTTCCCGTTGAACTGCGCACCGTGAACCGGCGACGCGAGCACCAACCGTTTCATTTTATGCGCGAACCTGTCTTGCAACCTACAAACCGATGCCAAGCTCTACAATGTGAAACCCCTTTCTCAATGTCTGCCATGGCCCATTCCGACACCATCGATCAAATCGCCGAGCGTGTGGATCATTTGTTGCTGCGCCACGAAGAGCTCCAACGAACCAACGCTTTGCTGGTCCAGCAAGTCCAGGCGCTGACCCTGGAGCGTGACCAACTCAAGTCCAGACTGGCCGCTGCCAGGGCCCGCGTCGATGCCCTGATCGAGCGCCTGCCCACAGCCACCGCGCCCGCATCTCCCGAGGCTTCCACATGAGCAACAAACAATTGGACGTCCAGATCATGGGCCAGAGTTACATCCTGGGCTGCCCCGAGGGCGGTGAGGAGCGTCTGTTGGCGGCCGTGCGCAAAGTCGACGAAGCCATGTGCAAGATTCGCGACGCTGGCAAGATCAAGGCGCGTGACCGGATTGCGGTTCTGGCGGCTTTGAACCTGGCGTTTGAGCAGACCGAAGCCCCCGCTGCCCCGCTCGCGGTCCCCCCGCAACCCGGCGATGTCTCTGAAGCCTCCCAAGCGCGCCTGTCCCAGTTGCTCCAGCGGCTGGACCAGGTGCTGGAGCAAGACGGTCAGTTGATCTGAAGCCGACGTGGTTCTGTGCGGGGTCTTTTGAAAGACCTACAATGAACCGGTCTGCGGTGCTTGCCGGGCTTTATATTTCCTTGAACCAATGCTCTGAGAGCCCGGGCTTGGTACATCGGCTGGTGAGCGTGATCATCTCGCGTCAGATGAACCCAACGCCAGTCTGCCCTCGCCCACCTGAACCCCGGTTCAGGATGCCGGTCCGGTGGCACTCGCAGACACCTTCCCTGTCCTGATATTCCCCCCTCTCCATGATCATCGAACCCTTGCTTTTGGCCGAACTGGCTGTACTTGGCCTGTGCACGGGCTTTCTGGCCGGCCTGCTCGGCATCGGGGGCGGCATGATCATGGTGCCCTTTCTGACCTATTTTCTAGGTGCCCGGGGGGTGGACCCCGACCTGGCGGTCAAGATGGCGATTGCCACCTCGATGGCCACCATCATCTTCACCAGCGTCTCCAGTGTGCGCGCCCACCACAAGAAGAAAGCCGTCCGATGGGACCTCGTCAGGGGCTTGGCGCCGGGCATCGTGGTCGGCAGCCTGCTGGGCAGTCTGGCCATTTTCGCTTTTGTCAAAGGCAGTTATCTGGCCTTGTTCTTTGCGGCCTTTGTGGGCTTTTCGGCCACCCAGATGTTCCTGGACAAAAAGCCCGCGCCTACGCGCCAGGTGCCCGGTTTTCAGGGCTTGCTCGGCGCCGGGGGGCTCATTGGCTTGCTTTCGGGGCTGGTGGGCGCCGGGGGCGGTTTCATCAGCGTGCCCTTCATGGCCTGGTGCAATGTGGCCATCCACAATGCCGTGGCCACCAGCGCAGCCTTGGGGTTTCCGATTGCGCTGGCCAACGTCATGGGTTACGTCGTGAGCGGGCAGCAGGTGCAAGGCCTGCCGGACCACAGCTTTGGCTACCTGTGGATGCCTGCCCTGGTGGTGATTGCCGTGTGCAGTGTGCTGATGGCGCCTGTGGGTGCGGCGACCGCGCACAAACTGCCTGTGAAACAGCTCAAGCGTGCCTTTGCCAGCGTCTTGTACCTGCTGGCGGCTTACATGCTTTACAAAGGCCTGTCGGGCTGATCAGACGGGTGTGAGGCACCAGGGGGCCTGGTCATGCACCAGGCCCATCCACAAGGCCCAAGCCGAGACGGCTGCCAAAGCCAGGCCCGCCACGCGCATGCCCCACGCCCCATCGCCCAAGGTCTGCAGGCGCAGGAAAAGCCAAGGGCCTGCCCACAGTCCGACGCTGCTGCCCAGGGCAAACAGGGCCATGGTGGCGGCACCGTCCAGGGGCTGGCTGGTCAATGCGGCCACCATCAGGGCCGAATAGAGCAAACCACAGGGCATCAAGGCCCACAGCCCACCGACCATCCAGGGCGCAACGCGCTCAAACCGGGTGTTGAAAACACGCACCTGGGCCCACAATCGGCGTGCAGCCCCATCCAGCCAGACAGGTTGCCGTGCCTGCAGCATCAGCATCAGCCCCAAGGCCAAGGCCGCCAGATGCAACAGGCTCCACACCGGTCGAATGGCCGCCGACTGGGTGGTCAACCAGCCCAAGCCTTGCACGCTGGCCGCGGCCAAGGCCCCCATCAGCGCATAGCCGAGCACGCGCCCACCCTGAAAAGCCAGCATGGCCTGAGTCTGGCGCGCACCAGCCGCCTGGCCGAGGCCCGCACAGGCGGCACCGCACATGGCCACGCAGTGTGGGCCGCCAAGGACACCCATCATCAAGGCGGTGATGGCCAAAGAACTTTGCATGGTTTTTTTTTGGTGGATCTCCAGGCCCTGTGTCGGCCGTGACCTCAGCGACAGCTGTGCCTGGGTCGACAACCCTGGGCTCAGATGATTTTTGAAAAACGCGATCGCTGGTGCTCCGCTTGCACATAGCGGTCAAACACCATGGCCACGCCCCGCACAAAAAACCACCCCAGGTCGGTGACCTGAATCCCGGCATCGCTGAGCTTGACCAGGCCTTGTGACTGCAGATCCTGCAATTGCCGCATCTCTGGGGCAAACAGGGTCTTGAAGTCGATCAACCAGGACAGGTTGATGGCTTCGTACTGCAAGTGCCCCTGACACATGATGGCCATGATCACCGAGCGGCGAATGAGGTCATCGCGCGAGAGCACCAGGCCGCGCACCACCGGAAAATGGCCCTGGTCCAGCAAGTCGCCATACTCTTCTAGGGTCTTGGCGTTCTGGCTGTAGGTGGAACCCACCCGGCCAATCGCAGACACCCCCAGCGCGATCAGATCGCCATCGGCCTGCGTGCTGTAGCCCTGGAAATTGCGGTGCAGACGCCCCTGACGTTTGGCCACAGCCAAAGCGTCATCGGGCAAGGCAAAGTGGTCCATGCCGATGTAAACGTAGCCCGCCTCGGTCAAGGCTTCCAGCGACCGTGCAAGCATGGCCACTTTGGCGGCCCCGGTCGGCAGATCTTCGGCGTGGATGCGGCGTTGTGGCTTGAAGCGCTCGGGCAAATGCGCATAGGCATACAGGGCGATCCGGTCCGGACGCAGGCGCTGGACTTGGGCCAGGGTGCGGTCAAAGGATTCGGGGGTTTGCATGGGCAAGCCATAAATCAAGTCGATGTTGACCGACTCGAAACCCAGACGGCGCGATGCATCGACCAAGGCAAACACCGATTCAGCCGGCTGGAGACGGTGCACCGCTTTCTGAACAGCAGGGTCAAAGTCCTGAACACCGAAACTCAGCCGGTTGAAGCCAAGATCGGCCAGCACAGCCAGGCGCTGTTCACTCACCGTGCGCGGGTCCACTTCGACCGAATACTCCCCACCGGGCACCAGCTCAAAATGCTGACGCAGAAGGTCCATGAGCTGTTGCAATTGCGCATCGCTCAAGAAGGTGGGGGTCCCGCCCCCCAGATGCAACTGGCTGACGGCATGACCGCGCCCCAGATGCCGGGTGTGCAATTCGACTTCTTGCCGCAGGTGGTGCAAATAGCCTGCCGCACGGTCTTTGTGCTTGGTGATGATTTTGTTGCAGGCGCAGTAGTAACACAGCGATTCGCAAAATGGGATGTGCACGTACAGCGACAGAGGCTGCGGGTGTCCGACCGCCCCCATTTGCCGCATTTGCAGGGTCTGGATGTATTGCGCCTCGTTGAACGCTTCCACAAAACGGTCGGCCGTGGGGTAGGAGGTGTAACGCGGACCGGGCACGTCAAAACGTGAGATCAATTCAGGCGTGATGACGGACATGGGTCTGCCCCTTTGGTCGAATGCAGGTGGAACAAAGTTGCACTTTGCCCACTTGCCACTGAGCCATCTTTGACTCATGTCAAACTTTGTACTGGTTATCCGGGATTTCAGGCACAGACCCGGTATACCGGCCCTTTCAGCGGGTATTTCGGTATAAGCTCAAGTCTTGATCCAAGGCAAATCCATTGTTCCACCAAGAGATACACCATGAATCCCCAAGCCATCAAAGTCGCCTGCTCCAATTGCAATTTGCGCGAGTTGTGCATGCCCATGGGGCTGAGCGATCACGACCTCAACCGCCTGGACGATCTGGTGGCCGTGCGGCGCAAAATCAAACGCGGCATGACCTTGTTCACCAATGGCGAAAAGTTCACCTCGCTGTATGCCATCCGCACCGGCTTCTTCAAAACCTGTCTGGCCACCGAGGACGGGCGTGACCAGGTCACGGGTTTCCAGATGGCGGGCGAAATCATTGGTCTGGACGGGATCGTGAACGACCATCACAGCTGCGACGCGGTGGCCCTGGAGGACGCCGAAGTGTGTGTCATGCCTTTCGACCGGATTGAAGAGATTTCACGCGAAGTGACCGCTTTGCAAACCCATGTGCACAAGATCATGAGCCGGGAAATCGTGCGCGAACACGGCGTCATGCTGCTCTTGGGCAGCATGCGGGCCGAAGAGCGCCTGGCCGCTTTTTTGCTGAACCTGGTGCAACGTCTGCATGCCCGCGGCTTTTCGCAGTCGGAACTGGTTTTGCGCATGACGCGCGAGGAAATCGGCAGCTACCTGGGTCTGAAACTCGAGACCGTGAGCCGCACCTTCTCCAAGTTTGTCGAAGAGGGCACGGTGGAGGTCAAACAGCGCCATGTGCGCATCCTCGACACCGAAGCCCTGCAGCGTCTGGTCAACCACAACCAGTGCCATTGACGCTGCTGGGCTGCGCGCTGCAGGCCAAAATTTCGCCCATACCGGGCCATCGTTGACCTCAAAGGGTGAACCACTCGGCCGCGTGCTCAGGCCGCTGGCCCGCATGACGTCTTCCTTCAGTCTCTGGGCTGGCTGGCAGGTCCAGCGGGCGCAGTCACTGCTGTAGGCCATTCACCCGTTGCCGCATGGTTGCGGCCCTGCATGGCCGGTGCATGGGTGATGCCTTGTCGCTCCTGCTGGGCTGAGCGGGGCGTGACATGGAGCACCGGATCGGGGTGGCTCACCGCCAAATAAAGTGTGATGAAACCGGCCACCACCACCACAGCCGGCCCACCCAGGATCATCCACACCAGACCAAAACGCCACCAGGGCTGTCCTTCTAGGCGGGCATCGCTTGGCTTGTTCATGGCTGTCTTTCTCAAAAAATAAGGGGGTCACTCAGCGAGGGAGCAAAAACACGGTTTTTTCGCTCAACCGACCGACCGATTGGCCATCGGGCGAGTGGGACTCGATGCGGAAATGGATCGGGTGCGCGCCTGCAGGCGCCGCGTCGTGGGGCACTTGCAAACGCACGGTCACCCAACGCGACTCGGTGGCCCCCACCTCCAGCTGCGGCTCGGAGGCCACACCCAAGCCAGGCAAGCCATCGGCTTGCAGCTCAAATCTCAGGGTCTGCTCGGCGGCATTCATGATCTGCAGGCGGTACACGTTTTCGATCTTGCCACCCGCGACCATGCGGGCCATGGTGGCGCGATCGCGCTCGATGTCGACTTTGAAGGGTTCACGCAGCCACAAGGAGACGCCCACACCAACGATGATGGCCCACAGCACTGCGGTGTACACCAGCACGCGCGGTCGGAAGATGCGACGCACGGTTTGTGCCCGGCTCCAGCCCTGGATCATGGCGTGGTGTGTCGAAAACTGGATCAGTCCCCGCGCGTACCCCACCTTGTCCATCACCTTGTCGCAGACGTCCACACAGGCACCACAGCCAATGCACTCGTATTGCAGGCCTTGGCGGATATCGATGCCCGTGGGGCAAACCTGTACACACAGGGTGCAGTCCACGCACGCACCCAGGCCCAGGGCTTGGGGGTCGGCCTGTTTGGAGCGGGCACCCCGAGGCTCGCCACGCTGGTGATCGTAGGTGACGATCAGCGTGTCTTTGTCGAACATGGCACTTTGGAAACGGGCATAGGGGCACATGTATTTGCACACCTGCTCGCGCATGAAGCCTGCATTGCCGTAGGTGGCCAGGCTGTAAAACAGGATCCAGAAGATTTCCCAAGGACCGAAACCGAGCGAGAGGATGGAAGCGCTCAACGCGCGAATCGGTGTGAAGTAGCCGACAAAGCTGAAGCCGGTCCAGACAGACAAGGCGATCCAGGCCAACTGCTTGCCGGTTTTGCGCCAAGCCTTGTTCCAGTTCATCGGCGCAGCATCGAGCCGCATGCGGGCGGACCGATCGCCCTCGAACTGGCGTTCGATCCAGAGGAATATTTCGGTGTAAACGGTTTGCGGGCAGGCAAAGCCGCACCACAAACGCCCGGCCACGGCCGTGAACAGGAACAAGGACAAGGCCGCGATGACCAGCAAGGCCGTCAGGTAGATGAAGTC
>JAIXXW010000207.1 GCA_027490555.1 Comamonadaceae bacterium
GCCAGGCGCTTGACGTCGTCGATGCTCTTGGCCACTTTGACGCCGCCGCCTTTGCCACGACCACCGGCATGGATCTGGGCCTTGACCACCCAGACGGGGCCGCCGAGTTTCTGGGCGGCTTCCACCGCTTCTTGAACGGTGAAAGCTGGAATTCCGCGGGGCACTGGCACACCGAATTGACGCAAGATTTCCTTGCCTTGGTACTCGTGAATCTTCATGAGGTCTTCTCTCAGAGGGGTGGTAGTTCGACCGATCTGCCAGGGTGCCAGCGTGACACCGGGCACGTCAGCAGGCTCTGGACACTGCAGGCTCGGACTGTATCATGCTGCAATGCACCAATACTGGTCCTTGCGTCTTACATTGGCATGACGCCTGGGGCCGCAAATCCCGAGAAAGCAATCCAAATGGCTCACATTTTCATCGACGGCGAAGCGGGCACCACCGGTTTGCAGATCCGCGAACGGCTGGCGCGGATGCCCCAGGTCCAGGTGCTCAGCATCGACCCGGCCCGCCGCAAGGACCCCGAAGCCAAGCGCGAGCTGATGGCCGCTGCCGACCTGGTGGTGCTGTGCCTGCACGACGATGCCGCCATCGAATCGGTGGCCATGATCGACAGCCTGCCTGGCCGTCGACCGCGCATTGTCGACGCCTCCACCGCGCACCGCTGCCACCCCGACTGGGTGTTTGGCTTTCCCGAACTGGCACCCGGCCAGCAAGAGGCGGTGCGCCAGGCCCAGCGGGTGGCCAACCCGGGCTGCTATGCCACCGGCGCGATCGCCATCTTGCGGCCCTTGGTGGACGCGGGCCTGTTGCCGCGCGACTTCCCGGTGTGTCTGCCCTCGGTGAGTGGGTATTCGGGCGGTGGCCGCACCATGATCGAAGACTTCGAGGCCGGTCGCGCGCCCTTGTTCGAGGCCTACGCCCTGACCCTCAAGCACAAGCACATCCCTGAAATCATGCGCTACACCGGCATGACCTGCCGCCCCTTGTTTGTGCCCACGGTGGGCAATTTCCGTCAGGGCATGCTGGTGCAGCTGCCCCTGCACCTGGACGCTTTGCCGGGCCAGCCCCGTGGCGCCGATCTGCACCAGGCCTTGGCCGCGCACTATGCGCCCAGTCAGGTGGCCGGGGGCTGGGTCAGCGTGGAGCCCCCCACGGCAGACGCCAAGCTCGATGCCACCGCCCTGAACGACACCAACAAGCTGGAGCTGCGGGTGTTTGCCAACGAAGAAGCGCGCCATGCGGTGGTCATGGCCCGTCTGGACAACCTGGGCAAAGGCGCCAGCGGCGCTGCCGTGCAAAACATCCAGCTGATGCTGGGTCTGTGAGCTGGGCGCGGCCTGTGCGCCGCGCTCACTTCCAGCGGACCGGCTCGATGTGCACGCTGCCCCGGTCGCTGCTGAAGGTCACGCTGCCTTCTTGCACCGTGGCTTGCAGCTGCATGCTGCGCTCGGCCAGTTGGGCCAGCGCCTGAGCGCCTTCGGTGGGCACACGCCAGACCTGCAGCTTGTCCAGGCGCGTGAGTTTGTTTTCGATGCCCTTCCACCAGACCTCGGCCGCGTGGTGGAAGCAGTACAGCAGCACTTCATCGGCTTTTTGGCAGGCCTTCATGATCGGCTTGTCTTCGGGCTGACCCACTTCGATCCACAAACGCGTCTGGCCCGTGAAATCGCGCAGGCTCACGTCCGGGTCGTCCGGGTCCGACAGGCCCGCGCCAAAAGACAGTTTGCCGTCGCCATGGCACAGCGCTTGCAGCTTGTAGGCATTGATGGCCAGCGCCAGCAGGCGGATCATCATGCGCTCATCGGTCTCGCTGGGGTGACGCGCCAGCGTCAGCGCGTGGTCTTCGTAGCAGCTGTGGTCGATGTCGGCGATCGACAGGTTGGCTTTGTAAATGGTGGACTTGAGGGCCATGGGCAAGCCTCAGACCCGACGGGCCAGTGCGGCGGCTTTGCCGATGTAGCTGCCCGGCGTCATGGCCAGCAGGCGGTCCTTGTCGGCTTGCGGGATGTCCAGGCCCTGGATCAGGCCGTGCAGATCGGCCGCCGTCACCGCCTTGCCGCGTGTGACGTCCTTGAGCTTTTCGTAGGCCCCTTGCACGCCGTAGCGGCGCATCACCGTCTGGATGGGCTCGGCCAGGACTTCCCAGGCCGCGTCCAGGTCGGCGGCCAGGGCTTCTTCGTTGAGCTCGAGCTTGTTCAGACCGGTCTTGAGCGAGGCATGGGCCAGCGCGGTGTAGCCCAGGGCCACGCCCATGTTGCGCAACACGGTGGAATCGGTCAGGTCGCGTTGCCAGCGGCTGATGGGCAGCTTTTCGCTCAGGTGCTTGAGCAAGGCATTGGCCAGGCCCAGGTTGCCTTCGGCATTTTCAAAGTCGATGGGGTTGACCTTGTGCGGCATGGTCGAGGACCCGATCTCGCCGGCCTTCAGGCGCTGCTTGAAATAGCCCAGGCTGACATAACCCCAGATGTCGCGCGCGAGGTCGATCAAGATGGTGTTGCTGCGTGCGATGGCGTCGAACAGCTCGGCCATGTAGTCGTGGGGTTCGATCTGGATGCTGTAGGGCTGGAAGGTCAGGCCCAGTCCCCATTGGCTGGCCTGCGTTTCGCCCAGCTCGGGGGTCTCGACCACCCGCCGGGCAAAAGCCTCCCAGTCGAAGTCGGGCCAGGCCGACTGGTGGGCGTTGTAGTTGCCCACCGCCCCGTTCATCTTGCCCATCAGCTGCACGGCGGCAATCTTGTCGCGGCAGCCCTGCAGGCGCATCACCACATTGGCCATTTCCTTGCCCACCGTGGTGGGGCTGGCGGTCTGGCCGTGGGTGCGGCTGAGCATGGGCACATCGGCAAAGTCGTGCGCCATCGTCCGCAGCTTTCCGATCAACTCGTCGAGCCCCGGCAAGATCACCCGGGCACGTGCCCCCTTGAGTTGCAGGGCGTGGCTGGTGTTGTTGATGTCTTCGCTGGTGCAGGCAAAGTGGACAAATTCGGCGGCTTTTTCCAGCTCGGGGCGGTCCTTGAATTTGGACTTGATCCAGTACTCGACCGCCTTGACGTCGTGGTTGGTGGTCTTTTCGAATTCCTTGATGGCCAGGGCATCGGCCTCGCTGAAATGCTTGACCAGACCGGTCAGGTAGGTGCGAGCGCCCGGGGACAGTGGTTTGAATTCGGCCAAGCCGGCATCGGACAAAGCGATGAACCAGGCGATTTCGACCTGCACCCGGCGGTGCATATAACCTTGCTCGCTCATGAGCGGACGCAGGGCTTGAAGTTTGCTGGCGTAACGGCCATCCAGCGGCGACAAGGCAGCAATGGGGGTGAAATTCATCGCCGGATTGTAATTCGCAGGCCACTGTCGCCCGCAAAACATGGATTGGCCATGCCGTCAGCGTCGGCATGGCCGAAGCCTCTAGAATCGGCGGGCACACAGCTTTCGCAACGCCCCCATGAAAATCATCGGCTCCGTCACCAGCCCCTATGTCCGCAAGGTCCGCATCGTCATGGCCGAGAAAAAACTGGACTACCAGTTTGTCACCGAGGACGTGTGGTCGCCCCACACCGGCATTCATGCGTCCAACCCGCTGGGCAAAGTGCCGTGTCTGGTGATGGAAGGCGGGGAGGCGGTGTTCGATTCACGCGTCATTGTGGAGTACCTGGACACCTTGTCTCCGGTGGGCAAGCTGATCCCCGCTGGTGGACGCGAGCGCGCCGAAGTCAAGACCTGGGAGGCCCTGGCCGACGGTCTGCTCGATGCCGCCTTGACCGCCCGCATGGAAGCCATCTGGACCGGCCGGACCGACGCCCAGCGCAGCCAGGCCTGGATCGATCGGCATCTGGACAAGATCCAGCATGCCCTGAAGGCCATGGGCCATGGCCTGGGTGACAAGGCGTTTTGCTCGGGCATCCACCTGAGCCTGTCGGACATTGCGGTGGGCTGTGCGCTCGGCTACCTGGACTTCCGTTTCCCACAGATCGACTGGCGCACGCCTTACCCCAACCTCCACAAGCTCTACGACAAGCTGGCCCAGCGCGCCAGTTTCCAGGACACCTTGCCCCCCTGAGCACTTGGCCTGGGATGGCCGGTGGCAGGCCTGAAGTGCAGGCGGCTGTCCGGTAAGCGTCTGGTCCGGTGCGCACCGCTGCTTATGATCCAGTCTATGGCCAGCTGCCGGACACTTGGGCACCCGCGTGGGGCAGCAGGCGGCCTTGACCCAGGAGACCATTTTGCGCATCGCCACATTTGTCCATGACCATCAACGCCGAGTCGGCCTGGTATCGCCCGATGGCCTGCAGGTCACGCCCTTTGAGCTGAGCCCGGAGCAGGCCCGGCATGGTGCCCAATCCCTGATCGAGGCCATCGTGGCGGGGCGGCCTTTGCCCGCGCCAAGCGCGGCGCCCCTGGCCATCTCCTCGGTCCAACTCGAGTCGCCCCTGCCTGTGCCACGGCGCAATGTCTGGTGCGTGGGGCGCAACTACCATGCGCACGCCAAAGAATTGCAGGCCTCGGTGTTCAAGGACAGCCATGCCGACACCAAGGCCTGGCCCATCGTGTTCACCAAGGTGCCCGAGTGCGTGATCGGACCGCACGACGATGTCCATCTGCCCGGTGCGGCGGTGTCCGAGCAAATCGATTACGAGGCCGAGCTGGCCGTGATCATTGGCCAAGGCGGCAAGAACATCAGCCAGGCCCAGGCCATGCAGCATGTGTTCGGCTACACCGTGGTCAACGACGTGACCGCCCGCGATGTGCAGATGCGGCACCAGCAGTGGGACATGGGCAAGTCCTTTGACACTTTTTGCCCCATGGGGCCCTGGATCGTGACCGCGGACGAAATCGATGGTCGCCAAACCCGTGTGCGCTGCTGGGTCAACGGCGAGCTGCGTCAGGACGGCCCCACCGCGCACATGATCTTCGACATCCCCACCCTGATCGAGACCATCTCGCGCGGCATCACGCTCTACCCCGGCGACATCATCGCCACGGGCACACCGGCGGGTGTGGGCATGGGCCTGAACCCACCGCGCTACATCGCCAAGGGCGATGTCATCCGCGTCGAGATCGACGGTGTGGGCCGCATCGAAAACCGCTTTGTTTGAAAAGATCAACAGGAGACACGCATGAAGACACTGAAGCGCACACTCAAGTGTTTGGCATTGATGCTGACGGTGGCTTGCGGCCTGGCCCAAGCCCAAAGCTACCCGAACCGGCCCGTCAAAATTGTCGTGCCATTTGCGGCTGGCGGCCCGGCCGACAATTACGCCCGGTTTGTGGCGCAACGACTGACCGAAGAGCTCAAGCAGCCGTTCGTGATCGACAACAAACCTGGTGCGGGCTCGATCATTGGCACCGACTTGGTGGCCAAGTCTGCGGCCGATGGTTACACCTTGCTCATGATGTCGAACACGCACACGGTCAACGAGTCGTTGATTCCCACCAAGCCGTATGCACTGATGCGAGATTTTGTGGGCATCTCCCCCATCAATTATTCGGCCTTGCTGTTGGTGGCACACCCTTCCGTCCCTGTCAAAACGGTGGCTGAATTGGTGGCTTTGGCTAAATCCAAACCCGGCAAGATCAACTATGCCTCCTCAGGCAACGGCACGCCGTACCACATGGCGGGTGAGCTGTTCAAATTCATGGCCGGCATTGACATGACCCATGTGCCGTACAAAGGCAGCTCTGGTGCACGCACCGACATCGTGGGCGGTCAGGTGGATGTGATGTTCGATGCCGAAACCACCATGGCAACTTTGTCACGCGAAGGCAAAGTTCGCGCATTGGCCAGTACCGGTTTGACCCGTTCCAGCAACCTGCCCGACCTGGTGACCGTTCACGAGTCCGGTGTGCCCCGCTTTGAAGCCAGCATTTGGCTGGGATTGATGGCACCCAAAGGCACGCCCGCCGATGTGGTCAGCAGGCTCAATGCTGAAGTTCGCAAGATCGTGAACAACCCCGATGTGAAGGCCACTTGGGCCAAGCAAGGCGCGGTGCCCATGTCGATGACTGTGCCTGAATTTGACCAGTACCTGAGCGCAGACATCGCCAAGTGGGCCCATATCGTGAAGATTTCAGGCGCCAAACCGGACTGATCCATGAGCCAGCCGGTGGCCTTCCAGCTCAATGGACAGCCGGTGTCCGTTTCCAACGAGCGCGGACAAACCTTGCTGGACCTCTTGCGCAACGCTTTGGCGCTCAAAGCCACGCGCATGGGCTGTGGGCAAGGCCAGTGCGGTGCCTGCCGCGTCATGCTCGATGGCCATGCTGTGGCGGCCTGTGAAACGCCCTTGTGGGCCATCGAAGGCAAAGCCGTGACCACGCTGGAAGGCTTGGGCAACCGGTCTGCACCGCATGCCTTGCA
>JAIXXW010000310.1 GCA_027490555.1 Comamonadaceae bacterium
AACAGCCACTGCTGGCCGTGCCCGCCCATATAGCCCACGGTGATGTCGGACAGCACATTGGTGTAGTCCACACAGCTGCGGCAGGTGAGCGGGAAAAAATCGGGCGGCAGGGTCGACAGGGGCAGGTTCAAAAACGGGATCAGGCGTTGCTCACCCTGGTCGGTGCGCACCTCCACATGGTAGTCGGCGCGGAACTCGACGTAGCTGATGTCCTGGGGTCGGTCGGAGATCAGGCCCAGGAACTGGTGGAAGTTTTCGGTGTGGGTGTTGTCCGAGCAGGGCGTGCCGATCACATACAGCTGCTGCAGGCCTTGCTCGCGTTCGAGCTGCGGCTGAATGGCGCGCAGGGCGTAAATCTGGCAGGGGATGCCGATCACGGCCAGGCGCTTGTGACCCTGGGCCAGGGCGGGCTCCACCAGGCTGAGCAGCGGCGCATAGCCCATGCGCATGCCCCGGCACTGCGCCATGTCCTGGGCGCGGGTGACCAGCACCGGGCGCGGCCGCCAGCGGTCCTGCGGGTCGGCGGCCATGGCGATCACGGCATCGACCAGGCCTTTTTCGAGCAGCACTTCGGCCAGACGGGTGGTGATGCCGGTCCATTGCGCGCCTGGCGTGGGTGGGTCCAGTCGGGCGCTCAGGATGTGTTGGTAAGGACCGAAAAACAGCTCGTCAGGCTGGGCCGTGTGCGCGCCAGTGTGCTGCTGGCGTGCCCGGCCATGCACGCGCTCCTCCAGCCCCGGGTAATCGGGCTGGATGAACTGGCAGGCCTGGCCGCAACGCTTGGGGTCCTGGGTGCGTGAGAGGCCACAGTCGGTGCACAGCTTGCGCGCGGGCGCCGCAGCCGGTGCATCGGGGAGGATCTGGGCGTCTTGCACGGCCATGGGCGCTCAGCCAGCCCGGGTGAAAGGCATCACGCCCACCAGCCAGACGTGCAAGCCGCCCATCAGGAAGGCGGCCCACACCCCGCTGCCCAGCACCACGGTCAGCAGCGTGCCCAGCAGCTTGCCCTCGGGCGCGCTGTGCAGGTTCAGGCGGTCCCGCTGCCGGGCCGCGCGGAACACCAGCACCGACCAGACCAGAAAGCCGCCGAACAACAGCACATCGGCCAGGTTGCCATTGGACAACAAATGCCCCAGCGCCCAGACCTTGACCGACAAGGTCATGGGGTGGCGCAGTTTGGCCTTGATCTGATTGCCGGGCACGTAGGTGGCCACCAGCAGCACCATGGCCAGCCACATCAGCAAGATGGTGGCGTGCTGCATGCCGCGTGGCGGTGTCCACAGCACCACCGGGTCCAGCCGCGCCTGGGCATAGCCATGCACCAGCAGGATGAAACCGAGCAAAGACAGGGCGGCGTAAACGCCCTTGAAGCCCAGAGGGCCCCACCTGCCCATGGCTTGCTGGCGCAGGCCAGGGGCCAGGCTTTGCAGCGAGTGGATGCCCAAAAAAAGAACCAAACCGAACACGAGTTGCACCATGTCAATCCCTTTTCCTTGCTGGCATGTAGATCAGAGTGCATTCTGACACGATGGTGTCCATCGCGGTTGACATGGAATAGCCCTCTATTTCCTGTGTGATTTACTCGGGATTGCCGAGGGACATGACAAGGTGACTCAATCGGCGCACAATGAACTATCCAGTATTTTCTGGCGACACCTTCCAGGAGCGTTCCATGTCCCGTTTTGTCCATTCTTCTTCCACCCGCCGTGTGTTCATGATGCAAGTCGCCACGGCCGCCACCGCCGTTTTGGCCGTCAGCGAGGTTTCGGCCCAGGCCATGCTGGACGAAAAAGACCCCCAGGCCGTGGGTCTGGCGTACAAAGCCGATGCCACCAAGGTCGACAAGGCCAAGAACCCCAAGTTTGTCGCGGGCAGCAACTGCGCCAACTGTGCCTTGTTCCAGGCCAAGCCAGGCGCCGCTGCCGGCGGTTGCCCGCTGTTCGGTGCCAAGCAGGTGTCGGCCAAGGGCTGGTGCTCGGCCTGGGCCAAAAAGGCCTGAGTCTGGCCTGGGTCTGCTGTGGTCGGGGACGCCCCGATCACGACCCCCAACCGCCTGTGGGCGGTTTTTTTGTGCCTGCCTGGTGATCAAAAAAAGGGTTTTCCCTGATTTGCCCCTGCTCTTCAAGGCTTTGGTCGCACAAAGTGTCAATCTCTCGTTACACTCTGCTTTGTCTCCAACCGAGAGGAAAGCCCTGCCATGGTGTCTTGGGTGCTCACAGCGACAGACCTGGCCTGCCAAAAGGCCCAGCGGACACTGTTCGAGGGCGTGAGCTTGGCCGTCTCGCCGGGCAGCTGGCTGCACATCGAAGGCCACAACGGTTGCGGCAAGACCAGTTTGCTGCGCATCCTGTGCGGTCTGTCTCCAGCGGCGCGCGGCCAGGTGTTGTGGCCCGCATCCAGCCAACCGACCCACCCCCGGCCAGACCGATCCTTGCTGCATTACATGGGGCATGCGCTGGGCCTGAAACCCGATTTGAGTGCCTGTGAAAACCTGCGGCTCGATGCCCAGGTCAGCGGCTTGTCGCTGAGCCTGGCCCAGGCCGTGCAGGCCCTGGCCTTGCAGGGCCTCCAAAGCCGCGCGCACCTGCCTGTGCGGGTCTTGTCGCAGGGCCAGCGACAAGGTGTGGCCCTGGCGCGTTTGCGCACCAGTCCGGCCAAGCTGTGGGTGCTGGACGAACCTTTGGTGGGCCTGGATGTGCAGGCCACCGACACCGCCCGCAGCCTGCTGCAATCGCACCTGGATGCAGGCGGCGCGATCGTCATGACCAGCCACCACGATGTGGGTCTGCGCGGTCCTGGTTCGCGATTTCAACTGGGCGCCGGCGCGTGCACGGCATGAACGCAGCCACCCTGCCCAGCCCCTGGCAAGCCATGTCCGGTGTGCTGCAGCGCGATGTGCGTTTGGCCCTGCGGCGCAAGGCCGAGTGGCTGGGCGCGGTGTTTTTCTTTGTGCTGGTGGCGGCCCTGTTCCCCTTGGCCATCGGCCCCGAGCTGGACACCTTGCGCCTGATCGGCCCGGGCGTGCTGTGGGTCGCGGCCTTGCTGGCCAGCATGCTCAGTCTGGGGCGCCTTTTCGAGGCCGACCACCAAGACGGCAGCCTGGAGCAACTGACCTTGTCGGCGGCCCCGCTGTCCTGGCTGGTGGTGGCCAAGCTGGGCGCGCACTGGCTGATCTCGGGCCTGCCGCTGGTCTTGCTTTCGCCGCTGTTGGGCTTGCAGTTTGGCCTGGGGCCCGAGGCCTTGGGCATTTTGGCCTTGTCGCTGTTGATCGGCACCCCTGTGCTGTCCTTGCTGGGCGCGATCGGGGCGGCCCTCACCCTGGGGGTGCGCGGCGGTGGGGTCTTGCAGTCGCTGTTGCTGTTGCCCCTGTATGTGCCGGTGCTGGTGTTTGGCACGGGCGCGGTCGATGCGCACATGCGCGGCTTGGGCGCGCAAGCGCACATCGCGGTGCTGCTGGCCTTGTTGCTGGCCGCAGCGGCCCTCAGTCCCTGGGCCTGTGCGGCAGCACTGCGCCTGGCCGTGGAATGAACAGGACCGGACCATGAAGCTCTTTCATTACGCGGCGCCGCAAAACTTCTACCACCTGGCCGGGCGCCTGTGGCCATGGCTGGCGGTGTTGGCCAGCGCCCTGGCCTTGGCCGGTTTGTGGACAGGCTTCATGCTGGCCCCCTCGGACGCGCAACAGGGCCAGGCCTATCGCATCATCTACATCCATGTGCCGGTGTCCTGGATGGCCATGCTGATCTACCTGGCCATGGCCTTCTGGAGCGTGCTGGGCCTGGCGTTCGGCACCCGTCTGTCGGGCTTGATGACCCGGGCCTTGGCCCCGACCGGGGCCTTGCTGGCGTTCTTGTCCTTGTGGACCGGGGCCTTGTGGGGCAAGCCGATGTGGGGCACCTATTGGGTCTGGGACGCGCGGCTGACCTCGATGCTGATCCTGCTGTTTCTGTACCTGGGCTACATCGCCTTGACCTCGGCGATCGAGGACCCGCGCCGGTCCGACCGTGCAGGGGCCTTGCTGGCGGTGGTCGGGTCGGTGAATGTGCCCATCATCTATTTTTCGGTGCAGTGGTGGAACACCTTGCACCAGGGCGCGTCGGTGTCCTTCACGCAATCGCCCCGCATGGCCAGCGTGATGCTGACCGGCATGCTGCTGATGAGTCTGGCGGTGTGGTTGTACGCGGTGGCCATCGCCTTGTGGCGCGTGCGCAGCCTGATCCTGGTGCGCGACAGCCACGCCGCCTGGGTGCAGCAGTTGCCCGAAGTGCTGGCGCACCGCGCCTTGAGGAGTGCCGCATGATCTGGACAAGCGCTGCCGAGTTTTGGGCCATGGGCGGCTATGCCGAGTTCGTCTGGGGCAGCATGGGGGTGAGTGCCGCCTTGCTGGCGCTCGAGGTGCTGCTGACGCGCCTGGGGCGCCGTCAGGCGCTGGACGCGGTCTGCGAGGCCATGGAAGCCCAGGCGCAGGATGTGCAGGACGAGCAAGCGCGCCTTCGGGCCAGCCCTGGCGCTGCGCGCATGAACCCTTGGAGCCCAGGAGCGTCGACATGAAAAGCCGTCACAAGCGATTGTTCGGGATCGGCCTGGGTTTGCTGCTCTTGTGTGGCGCCGTGTTTTTTGTGCTGAATGCCTTTCAAAGCAACCTGGTGTTTTTTTTCACGCCCACCCAGGTGGCAGCGGGCCAAGCGCCCAAGGACGGACATTTCCGGGTGGGGGGGCTGGTCAAGGAGGGCAGCATCCAGCGCGACGGCATGGCGGTGGCCTTTGTCGTGACCGACACCCACCAGGAAGTGCCGGTGCGCTATGTGGGCTTGTTGCCCGATTTGTTCAAGGAGGGCAAGGGCGTGGTGGCGCAAGGGCGCCTGGACGCGGCACGCCTGTTTGTGGCCAGCGAGGTGCTGGCCAAGCACGATGAAAATTACATGCCGCCGGAGGCCCAGCACGCGCTGGACGAGGCGGCCAAGGCCCGCATGGGCGCTGTGGTCGCACGATGAAGCCCGACGTGCACCAGGGAGCGCCGCATGTGGCCTGAAGCGGGCCACATGGCCTTGATCATGGCCGCCTGGGTGGCCCTGTTGCAGGCGGTGTTGCCGCTGTGGGGCAGCCTGTCGGCGCGCCGCGCCGGCTGGCAGGCGCTGGCGCGGCCTCTGGCCCAACTGCAGCTGGGTCTGATCGTGCTGTCTTTCGGGGCCTTGTGGCACGCGTTTTATGTGCACGATTTCAGCGTCAAGTACGTGGCCCACCATTCCAACACCTTGCTGCCCACACCTTACCGGCTGTCGGCCATCTGGGCCGGGCATGAGGGCTCCTTGCTGCTGTGGGTGTTGATGCTGGCGCTGTGGTCGGTGGCGGTGGCCATGTTTTCCAGGCGTTTGCCCCAGGCCCTGGTAGCCCAGGTGCTGGGCGTGATGGGCGCGGTGTCGGTGGGTTTCCTGGCCTTCATCCTGGCCCTGTCCAACCCGTTTGCGCGGCAGTTCCCGGCCCCTTCCGAGGGGCGCGATTTGACACCGCTCTTGCAGGACCCGGGCCTGGTGATCCACCCGCCCATGCTCTACATGGGCTATGTGGGTTTGTCGGTGGCTTTTGCCTTTGCCATGGCGGCTCTGTTGTCGGGTCGCCTGGATGCGGCCTGGGCGCGTTGGGCGCGGCCCTGGACGGTGGCGGCTTGGGGCTTTTTGACGCTGGGCATCGCATTGGGGTCCTGGTGGGCGTATTACGAGCTGGGCTGGGGCGGCTGGTGGTTCTGGGACCCGGTGGAGAACGCCTCGCTCATGCCCTGGTTGGTGGCCACGGCGCTGATCCATTCGCTCATGGTGACGGACAAGCGTGGGCAGTTCAAGGCTTGGACGGTGTTGCTGGCGATTGGCGCTTTTTCACTCAGCCTGCTGGGCACCTTCCTGGTTCGTTCGGGTGTGCTGACGTCGGTGCACGCCTTCGCCACCGACCCGGGCCGGGGCGTGTTCATCTTGCTGTTCCTGGTGGTGGTGGTGGGCGTGTCGCTGGCCCTGTTCGCCTGGCGTGCGCCCGAGTGGGCCAACGCCTCCCAGCCCGTGGCCGGTTCGCGCGAATCGTTTTTGCTGCTCAACAGCGTGCTGCTGGTGGTGGCCATGGCGGCGGTGCTGCTGGGCACCTTGTACCCCTTGATCATTGACGCGCTGAAC
>JAIXXW010000168.1 GCA_027490555.1 Comamonadaceae bacterium
GTGCCGTCGGCGAGACTCGAACTCGCACAGCTTTCGCCACTACCCCCTCAAGATAGCGTGTCTACCAATTTCACCACGACGGCTGGTTGCACTTGACCAGCTTGCATGAGGTACACCTGGAGTGCGTGTAGCTTGCTGGACAGACTCTGATTTTACTCTGAAAACCCGCCCAATTGGCCCGAAAAAATGGAAATTTCAACAAGCCCGGCCAAGCCTGCGCGGCCTGGCAGGTCAGTCTCATTTCGCAGGCGTGGCCGGTGGAACGCTGTTGTTCGTCGCAGGCGCGGGGGCATTGCCCGGGATCTGCGCGGCCGGGCTGGTATCCACCGGGGCCGTCGCTGGAGCGCCCACCGAAGAGCCCTCGAGCACACTGCCCGAGGAGGAAGGGGTCAGGTTGCCGAAGTACGCCAGCGACAAGGTGCAGGCGAAGAAAACAAAGGCCAGCACCGCGGTGGTGCGGGACATGAAATTGGCCCCGCCGGTGGCGCCGAACAAACTGCCCGAACCACCGCTGCCAAACGCGGCGCCCATGTCGGCGCCTTTGCCCTGCTGGATCAGGATCAGGCCGATCATGGCCAGGGCCGACAACATCTGAACCACCAAAATCAAAGTCAACATCATGCTCATCTGGATACTCCAAAAATTCAAAAACAAGGGCTCATGGCTCAGCAGGACGCTGTTGTCAACAAGCTCAAAAATTCAGTGGCCCTCAAGGCCGCACCGCCGATCAAACCGCCATCCACATCGGGCTGGGCCAGCAAATCGGCCGCATTGGCAGCGCCCATGCTGCCACCATACACAATCGGCACACGCTCGGCATGCGCGCTGGCCGCCCGCAACTGCGCGCGCAAGACCGCATGCACCTGCTGTGCCTGATCGGGCGATGCCGTCAGGCCCGTGCCAATCGCCCACACCGGCTCGTACGCCACCACGATCTCGCTGATGCAATGGCCGTTGGCCTGGATCACAGCGGCCAATTGTCGCTTGACCACCGCTTCGGTCAAGCCGGCCTCGCGTTCGGACAGGCTCTCGCCCAGACACACGATGGGGGTGATGCCAGCCGACAGCGCACGCTGGACCTTGGCGGCCACCTGTGCATCGGTCTCGCCATGGTACTGACGCCGTTCGGAATGGCCCACGATGCAGTAACGCACCGCAAAGTCACGCAGCATGTCGGCCGACACCTCGCCGGTGTAGGCGCCCGCATCGTGGGCGGACACATCCTGGGCACCGAGCCACAGGGCCGAGCCCGACAACAGCCGCTGCGCCTGCGCCAGGTAAGGTGCTGGCACACACACGGCCGCACGGCAACTGAGCTCACCCATGCCCGCCAAGATGTCGGAGAGCAAAGCGGCATTGGCAGCCAGGCTGCCATTCATCTTCCAATTGCCCACCATCAACTTGCCGCGCATGGTCGTCACCAGGTCAGCACCAATTTGCCCACATGTTGGTTGGACTCCATCAGGGCATGCGCCTGCGCCGCCCCCGATGGCAAGCCCCCTGCTGCCTGCAGCGCAGGGAACACGCTGTGGACGACGGGCCGGATGCGGCCGGCGGCGATCCAGGGCCAGACGGTGGTGCGCAATGCCTGGGTGATGGCCCCCTTGAAGGCCACCGGACGCGGCCGCAATGTGGATCCCGTGATCGTCAAACGGCGGCGCAAGACCAGGCCTGCATTGAATTCACTCTGCACGCCGCCCTGGACCGCGATGATGACCAGGCGACCGTCTTCGGCCAAGGCCTCGACCTCGCGGCGCACGTAATCGCCCGCCACCATGTCCAGGATCACCTGCACACCGACCCCGTCGGTGAGGCGTTTGACCTCGGCCACAAAGTCGGTGGTTTTGTAATTGATGGCGTGGTCGGCCCCCAGGTCCAGGCAAGCCTGGCACTTCTCATCGGAGCCGGCCGTGACCAGTACCCGCGCACCGGCCGCCTTGGCCATCTGGATGGCCGTCACGCCGATGCCGCTGGTGCCGCCCTGGATCAACAAGGTCTCACCCGCTTGCAAACGCCCACGGTCAAACACATTGCTCCACACGGTGAAGAAGGTCTCGGGCAAAGACGCGGCTTCGGTGTCGGTCAGGCCCTGGGGCACCGGCAGACACTGGGCCACAGGGGCGACACACAGCTGGGCATAGCCACCACCGGAGACCAAGGCGCACACCCGGTCCCCCAGGGCGATGCCGGCTTGCGCCATGGCGGCAGCATCGCCCGCCACCACCTCCCCCGCCACCTCCAGGCCAGGGATGTCCGAAGCCCCAGGGGGCACTGGGTAGTTGCCGGTGCGTTGCAGCACATCGGGGCGGTTGACGCCGCTGGCCGAGACACGGATGAGCAGTTCACCGACCCCGGCCACAGGGTCGGGACGGGTGCCGGGCACCAGCACCGCAGGCGCGCCGAACTGTTGGATTTCAATGACGTTCATGTTCAAACATCGCGGCCAGGGCAGGTCACCGACCGGCCCAGGTGGGTGCGATCAGCCTTGTGCAGGACGGTCCAGCAAAGCCTTCATCGACAACTTGATGCGGCCTTTTTCATCGGTTTCCATGACCTTGACTTTCACGATCTGGCCTTCGCTCAGGTAGTCAGTCACTTTCTCAACCCGCTCGTGGGCGATCTGGCTGATGTGCAACAGACCGTCCTTGCCGGGCAGCAGGTTGATCAAGGCGCCAAAGTCCAGGATCTTGGTGACGGGGCCTTCGTAGACCTTGCCGATTTCGACCTCGGCCGTGATCTGCTCGATGCGCTTTTTGGCGATCTCGGCTTTTTCGCCGTCGGTCGCGGCAATCGTGATGGTGCCGTCTTCCTCGATGTTGATCTGGCAACCGGTTTCCTCGGTCAGGGCGCGGATGGTGGCGCCGCCTTTGCCGATCACGTCGCGGATCTTCTCGGGGTTGATCTTCATGGTGAAAAGCTTGGGCGCGAAATCGGACACCGCAGTGTTGGCACCGCTCATCGCTTCTTGCATCTTGCCCAGAATGTGCATGCGGGCTTCCTTGGCCTGCGCCAGCGCCACCTGCATGATTTCTTTGGTGATGCCCTGGATCTTGATGTCCATCTGCAATGCGGTGATGCCGTTGGTGGTGCCGGCCACTTTGAAGTCCATGTCACCCAGGTGGTCTTCGTCACCCAGGATGTCGGTCAGCACAGCAAAGCGGTTGCCGTCCTTGATCAGGCCCATGGCGATGCCGGCCACATGGGCTTTCATCGGCACACCCGCGTCCATCATCGACAAACAGCCGCCGCACATCGAGGCCATGGACGAAGAGCCATTGGATTCGGTGATCTCGGAGACCACACGCAGGGTGTAGGGGAACTCTTCCTTGCTGGGCAGCACCGCAGCCAAGGCCCGCTTGGCCAGACGGCCGTGGCCGATTTCGCGGCGCTTGGTCGAGCCCATGCGACCGACTTCGCCGGTGGCAAAGGGAGGCATGTTGTAGTGGAACATGAAGCGGTCTTCAAACTCGCCGGCCAGCGCATCGATGCGCTGGGCGTCCCGCTCGGTGCCCAAGGTGGTGATCACCAGGGCCTGTGTCTCGCCACGCGTGAACAGGGCCGAGCCGTGGGTGCGGGGCAAGACGCCATTGCGGATCTCGATCGGACGCACCGTGCGGGTGTCGCGGCCGTCGATGCGGGGTTCGCCAGACAGGATCTGGCTGCGCACGATGCGCGCTTCGATCTCGAACAGCAAGCCGTCGAGCTTGACCGGGTCAAACGCCACGCCCTCTTCGCCCAAAGCCACTTTGACCGAAGCGTAGGCTTCGCGGCAAGCGTGCGTGCGGGCTTGCTTGTTGCGGATCTGGTAAGCCGCGCGCAGCTTGTCTTCGGCCAAGGCGGCCAGCTTGGTTTCAAAATCGGTGTCACGGGCAGGCGCTTGCCAGTCCCAGACGGGTTTGCCCGCATCGCGCACCAACTCATGGATCGCGTGGATGGCGATCGCCGATTGCTCATGGCCGAAGACCACGCCACCGAGCATGATCTCTTCGGACAGTTGCAGGGCTTCGGATTCGACCATCAGCACGGCCGCTTCGGTGCCAGCCACCACCAGGTCCATGGCGCTGTCTTTGCGCTGGGTCTGGCCAGGGTTGAGCACGTACTCGCCGTTGATGTAACCCACGCGTGCGGCACCAATGGGGCCGTTGAAGGGAATGCCCGAGATGGACAAAGCGGCAGACACCGCGATCATCGCGGCGATGTCAGCGTCGACTTCGGGGTTGAGCGAGACGGTGTGGATCACCACATGCACGTCGTTGTAGAAACCTTCGGGGAACAGGGGGCGGATCGGGCGGTCGATCAGGCGGCTGGTCAGCGTTTCGAGTTCGCTGGGCTTGGCTTCACGCTTGAAGAAACTGCCAGGGATCTTGCCTGCGGCGTAGGTCTTTTCGATGTAATCCACAGTGAGCGGGAAAAAATCCTGCCCGGCTTTGGCGATCTTGGAGCCGACCACCGTGGCCAGCACCACCGTGCCGTCCATGTCGAGCAGCACAGCGCCGCTGGCTTGGCGGGCGATTTCGCCGGTTTCCATCTTGACCGTGTGTTGGCCCCATTGGAATGTTTTGGTGACTTTGTTGAAAATGGACATGTTCAGAACTCCTGAAAACAAAAGCGCATGAGGCTGCGCCGTGGGCCCGGAAGATGACGTTCTGAACTCGATGCCATTCCACAAAACCTGGAGCCCAAGCCTTGTGGAATGACACAGCGCGAGATCGCCCTGACAAATTCCGACAGAAAAAAAGAATAAAGCGCCTGAGCTAGTGAACTAACTCAGGCGCTTTTCATCTGGGCAGACGGTTATTTGCGCAGGCCAAGCTTGGCGATCAGCGCGACATAACGGTCAGCATCACGGGACTTGAGGTAGTCCAGCAGCTTGCGGCGACGGCTCACCATGCGCAGCAGGCCACGGCGACCGTGATGGTCTTTGGCGTGGGTTTTGAAGTGAGGGGTCAGCTCGTTGATGCGTGCAGTCAGCAATGCGACCTGTACTTCGGGGGAGCCAGTGTCGTTGGCAGCACGGGCGTTGGCCTTGACGACCTCGGCCTTGATCGAAGAAGCGATCATGGGATTTCCTTATTTTTCGCCTGATTCCAGTGGAATGTCGGCGGGTGAATGACTTGCGCCAACTGCCGGAACAGCGGCTGGCGTGCGTTCTGCAATTCGCAAAACCTTCGCATTATAGCCTGATCCACCCGGCCCGGTTCAGTTTCAGGCCGGAACACGGCCAGCCCAGGCCCTGCAGCGCTCGACACCGGCGCGGTCTTATAAGTCTAAGGAATATATGCAGAAGAAAAAAATGGTTTGATTTGACATAAGAGAAAACTACATTCGGGGCCTGTGACCTCCAGCCACCGGACCGAAACCGGACCCGTGGCCGGGTGTTTTGCCCTCCCAGAGCCTGCCAGACCCATGTACACCTATACCGAATTTGACAAACAGTTCGTGCGTGCCCGCGCGGCCCAGCACCGTGACCAGCTCGAACGCTGGCAAGCGGGCCAGCTCAGCGATGAGCAGTTTCGCCCGCTGCGCCTGCAAAA
>JAIXXW010000174.1 GCA_027490555.1 Comamonadaceae bacterium
ATCATTAACTTTTCAACAGCGGACACGTCGTACTTGGCTTTCACCTCGGCAGGCAATCCCAACATCATGATGTAGTGCGTGGGAACCAAAGAGGTGAATGTGATTTTTTCAGCGGACAAGGTGGCCAGCAATGCCTCGGGGTCAAAACTTTTGCGGTCGTCGATGACGCAAGTGGCTCCCAACTGCGTGAAGGTGTGACTGAAATAGAGCGAATTGGCATGGCACATGGGCATCACCAACAGCGCGGCGTCCTCTGACTTGAAACCCATTTCAAGCGCTGTGGCCAAGGCGATCAGGGCGCTGCCTTCGTGGCTGCGAACAGCACCTTTGGGGCGTCCCGTCGTCCCCGAGGTGTACATCAAGGCGCTCATGTCGCTGGGCAAGACCGAGACCGGTGGCACGTCTGCCGATGCGGTGGCCAAAAGTTGCTCATACGGCGTCCAACCTGGCTGTGCAGTCTCGCCAATCGCGATGAAGACTTTGTCTGGCCAATTCAGTTGGGCGCGCAAGGGCTCGACACGTTCAATCAACTCATCTTGCACGATCATCGCCGCTGCGCCACTGTGGTCCAAGATGTAATTGATTTCTGCCGTCATCAGCCTGAAGTTCAAAGGCACAGCCACAAGGCCGGCTCTGGCCAAACCGGCGTACATCTCCATCCACTCCAGCCGGTTGTAGGCCAACAAGGCCACCCTGTCGCCTTTGGTCAAACCGAGGGCGAGCAAACCGTTTGCCAATCGATTGGCCCGTTCATGCCACGCCACAAAGGTGAGAGAACGCCAAGAATCCCTCGCACCCATTTTGTGGGGCGTCAAGCGTGCATGGGTGGCAACCGCATCGGAAATATTCATCAAGCAATTCATGGTGATCTGTGGCCAATGGCTGAAAATGGCTTTATTATTTCAGAACTCTGAATTCAGAGTTCATTAGGGAAAGTCCCAGTGCCTCCTCAACATTGAAATTCAAATACCCGCTGCAAACCCTCATCCGTCATCCACATTCCACCCCTTCACCATGACCACTCCACAAATTTCCCCCGACAGTGCTGCGGCACTGATTGCCAAATTTCTCAAAGCCCGTGGCGTCAGTCGGGTGTTTGCCTTGTGCGGCGGGCACATCATGCCGATCTGGATGCAGATCGATGCACAGGGCATCTCCATCGTGGACGTGCGCGACGAGCGTGCTGCGGTTTACATGGCCCATGCCCACTCGGAACTGACGGGACAATTGGGTGTTGCACTGGTCACCGCCGGACCGGGTGTGACCAATGCCATGACGGGCATAGCCAATGCGCACACCGCGCGTGCCTCGGTGCTGATCCTCTCGGGCACCCCACCGCAAGCTCAAGAAAACCGGGGTGCTTTGCAAGACATGTCGCACATTGAGTTTGTGAAACCCCTGACCCGCTATGCCCGCACCGTGCGCCATCCAGACTTGGTGTTGCAAGAGTTGGACGAAGCCGTTTCCAGGGCAATGGGGCACGGCGGCGAGCCAGGTCCCGCCTATTTGGATTTCCCCGTGGATACTTTGCGAGCACGCGTCAGCCCTGCTGTTCAATTGAGCGAATTTTTTCAAATGCGCGCTCAACAGCAAATCAGGCCAGAGTTGGCCGCCGCGCAAGCCGCCATGGACATCTTGTGGCAGGCCAAAAGGCCTCTGATCATTTCGGGACGAGGTGCCCGCGCAGCCCAAAAGCCCTTGATCCAGTTGCTCGACAAACTGGGGGCGCTGTATTTGGACACCGGCGAAAGCCGCGGGCTTGTCCCTGAAAGTCATCCGTCTGTGGTGGCCGCCATGCGGGGTTCGGTCATGTCACAAGCCGATGTGGTGGTGACACTGGGTCGCAAGCTCGACTTCCAATTGGCCTACGGATCTCCTGCTGTGTTTGGCGATGCCAAATTTGTGCGAATCTCCGACTGCACTTCAGAGCTGAGAGACAACCGCAGGGGCGCAGCAGAGGTCTATGCCAGCGTTGCCTGCGCACTCGAAACCATCTTGGAGCTGGCCGGCGACAGAGTGCCGCAAACAGATCGCGAATGGGCTGCACACATCCGACAACAACACGAACACCGCGCTGACAAGCTGGTCCAAAGCATGCAACAAGCGCCATCTGGCAGCGATGGCCTGATGCACCCCAACAAGCTGCTGGCCGCCTTGCGCGCCGAATTGCCAGAGGATGCTGTGGTGGTCGCAGACGGCGGAGACTTTCTCAGCTTTGCGCGCGTGGGCTTGCCGGCTGCCAACTATCTCGACCCAGGATCTTTGGGTTGCATTGGGGTGGGCACACCATTTGGCATTGCCGCCAGTTTGGCGCTGCCCGATAAAACCGTTGTGGTGGCCACAGGCGATGGTGCTTTTGGCTTCAACGCCATGGAAATCGACACAGCCGTCAGGCACAAAGCACCCGTGCTGATTGTGGTGGCCAACAATGGCGCTTGGGCCATTGAGGTCAGAGACCAACTTGAAACGCACGGCAAGGTGGTAGGGACGCAATTGCAATTTGCCGACCATGCCGCCATGGCACGGGCCTTTGGGATGCATGGCGAGCGGGTGACCTCTGCGGATGACCTGCCCGCCGCCATTCAACGCGCCATGGCCAACAGACCCGCCTTGCTGGATGTGCTGGTCACACCCGAGGCCGCCTCATCCGATGCCAAATCTGGACTGGCGTGGGTCCCAGACCTGCAGGCCTTGGGCGCATGGGACCTGGCTGAGAAAAACTGGCGAAAAAGTGACTTGATGGATTGAAATGGTAGGGCGTGACAGACTTGAACTGTCGACCAAAGGATTATGAGTCCTCTGCTCTAACCAACTGAGCTAACGCCCCCACCGAAGCGGTGATTGTAGTGGGCCGTCGGAGGCTCATTTGGACTGGCTCAGGGCGTTGCTGACCAGGCGCGAGGTGATGTTGACGATCTGGATCATGCGGTCGTAGGGCATGCGGGTCGGGCCGATCACCCCGAGTGTGCCCACCACCTGGCCATCGACCTCGTAGGGCGCGCTGACCACCGACAACTCCTCCATGGGCACGATCTGGCTTTCGCCACCGATGTAGATGCGCACGCCCTCGGCCTGGCTGGACACGTCGAGCAGGCGCATCAGCTGGGTTTTTTGCTCAAACAACTCAAAGGCCCGGCGCAAATGCCCCATGTCGCTGGAAAAGTCGCTCACCGACAACAAATTGCGCTCGCCAGCGATCACCACCTCGTTCTGGTCCTCGGCCATGGCTTCGGAGCTGACCTTCACGGCGGCCTGCATCAGGGTGGCGATTTCGCTTTGCAGGCTCACCAGTTCCTGCTGCAAGCGGCTGCGCACCTGCTCGATGGCCATGCCGGCGTAATGGGTGTTCAGAAAATTCGAGGTCTCGATCAGCTGGCTTTGCGAGTAATCGGTGTCGGTGAACAGGATGCGGTTTTGCACATCGCCTTCGGGCGAGACGATGATGACCAGCAAGCGCCGCTCGGACAGGCGCAAAAACTCGATGTGCCGGAACACCGAGGCCCGGCGCGGTGTCATGACCACACCCACAAAATGCGACAGGCTGGACAGCAGGTTGGCGGCGCTGGCGATCACCTTTTGCGGCTGATCGGGGGTGAGGGCCGGGGTCTCCAGGGCATCGTGCTGCACCGTGAGCATGGTGTCCACAAACAGGCGGTAGCCCCGGCTGGTCGGGATGCGCCCGGCCGAGGTGTGCGGGCTGGCGATCAGGCCCAGCTCTTCCAGGTCGGACATGACATTGCGGATGGTGGCCGGCGACAGGTCCAGGCCCGAGGCCTTGGAGAGGGTGCGCGACCCCACCGGCTGGCCGTCCGCTATGTAGCGTTCCACCAGCGCTTTGAGCAATAACTTGGCACGATCATCCAGCATCCGGCCATTTTAATGATGTAATTTGGCAATGAGATCCCGATTTCGTCATGTTGCTCTTTTTGGCAAATACCACACCATGGCCCATGGCGGGGCGCTGGAAAGCTCCCGGCGGGCCCTGGACGATGTGGGCCAGTTTTTGACACGGCAAGGCTGTGAGGTGGTGCTGGACCAGGAAACCGCCTCGCACACCGGCCTGAACCGCTACCCGGCCCTGGAAATGACCGACATCGGCACCCAGTGCGACTTGGGGCTGGTGATCGGGGGCGATGGCACCATGCTGGGCATCGGACGCCAGATGGCCCGCTACGGCTTGCCCCTGATGGGCATCAACCAGGGGCGGCTGGGCTTCATCACCGACATTCCCCTCCA
>JAIXXW010000098.1 GCA_027490555.1 Comamonadaceae bacterium
CAGCGTCCTTGAGCACGCGGATCGTCACGACACGGCTCATCTCGCCGGCGGCGAACTGGATCTGACCGTTGCGGTCCGAAGGGTGGATGTCGGCCGAGTTGACGTTGCCAGCGCCTGTGAGTACGGCGCTCCAGTCGATCACATCGGCCAGCAGGGGCACGCCACCGCTGGTCTCATTCCCATGACGGGTGGGCACAGTGCGTGTGACCGTGAAGCTCACCAAGGTGTAGGCCTCGTTGGGGTCGGTGCCTTCCACCACTTGTGGCAGGGTGTCGTTGTCACCAGGACCGTCGTAGGTGGGTGCATTGGCCTGCACGCTCAAGGTCGCCAGGTCGTCGTTGATCACATTCAGGGCGATCTCATGGTTGCCACTGAGCAGTTTGCCGAAGAGGCCCTCCTCCAGATGGACCTCCATGGTCTCGAGGGTTTCCACCGTCGCATCTTGACGGATTTGGAGTGTCAAAACCTGTTTGAATTGACCCGCTTCAAAACGGACCTTGCCACGCAGTGTGCCATCGGCATCCACCTGCAGCACAATGCCAGCCTTGTCGAAGGCCGCGATCAGATCGTCATGGCCCTGGAGCCCACGGATGACGAACGGGATTTCATCGGGCATGAGCGGGTTGACCCGTGCCACGAGCAGCCGAACCTCGGTGGCCCCGCTGGGGGATGTGCCTTCACGGATTTGACGGGCAAGATCGAGATTGGCGGGGTCTCCTTGGCCCACCAGACCGGCGCTTTCGATCATGGACGGGTCAAACTGCAAGGTGACATTGCCATATGGATTGGGCGGCGGCTGAACAACCGGTGCAGCCGGTGCAGCCGGTTTAGAAGGCTGGGTGATGGCCACTGTACCGCCCACCACTTGCGCCGAAGTCGGCTGCACATACGAGGTGGTGGTACGGGTATTGCCAGATTCCGTCGAACCCGGCACCACTGGTGTGCTGACCAGCGACCCATTGGTGGCGACTTGCTGCACCACGTAGGGCACCAAAACCTGAGCATTGTTGACGCCTGCTGCGTTAGCACCCAGGCTGCTTTGCGCCGGCATGCGGCTGACGGTGTTGCCCGACACGGAAGTGCCGGTGGCACCCAAGGAAGGCGAGGGACCCGCATCCCCCACAGGCGGCAACAGTGCAGCAGATACGGCAGGCGCAGTGGTGGGCGCCTGGACGGGGGGCGTGGTGGGCTGGACCACACTGGCGGGCGCACCCGCGTTGGCGGCCACCGCAGTGCTGCCCGAAACGGAAGGCAAGGCCCCGTTGGACAAAGCGCCCACGATCACGGCACCAAGGCTGGGGGCCGTGTCACCGGCATTGAAACGCGCCTGAGGCGCAGACGACTCGTTGCCCTGGGACGCGGGCAGGATGCTCTCGAGTCTGGCGATGGTCTCGCGCGGATTGAAAGCCCGTGGTGCGGATGTTTCAGAAGACGCCGCAGGAGCCTCCCGGGGTGCGTCTGTGCTGCTGAGGACCGCCGAGGCGGTACCGGCATCCGTGGCCGTGGGGGAGCTCTGAATTTGGGCCCATTGCTCTTGCGGCGCCTGAGCCACATGGCGCAGCTGCTGCATCAAGAGCTGGATTTGTGCGACCGTCAGAGCCGCCCAGCCCTGTGACTCCAGGGCCAGGGCCATGTCCATGTCCTGTGCTCCCCCCTGGGTGCGCAGGTAACCGATCAGTTGATCCAGCAATTGCTGCGAGGACTCGGGCAAGGCCGACAGGCTGTCGGCTTGCGGGTCCAGTTCAAAGCGCTCGGGGGTGTTGGGGGCGTTCTTTTTGTCCATGGTCACTACTCTTTTTTGGCCAGGTTGCCAGTCTCAATCCAAGACCCGGTGTGCGCTGCCATCAGCTTCATCGACACCGGATGCTCATTCAGTGGTTGTGCAATCTCAAAACTTGGGCAATACGGTGTCC
This sequence comes from Comamonadaceae bacterium, assembly GCA_027490555.1. Lineage (GTDB taxonomy): Bacteria > Pseudomonadota > Gammaproteobacteria > Burkholderiales > Burkholderiaceae_C > Limnohabitans_A. The sequence continues at coordinate 1,914 of JAIXXW010000098.1, forward strand.
ACGGGCTTCAAGTCAAAGCTGTTCAAGTCCAGCTTGCCCATGGCCTGCAGCAGGGTGAACGAGGCGATCGCCGCATCGGCTTCGGTGGACATCAGATCGCTCAGCGAGTTGATCAGGTTCAGCTCAGCGCTGAGCACTTCAAGCAGGCTGCGACGGCCCATCTGCCGCTCTTGCACCGCCATCTCGTAGAACTTGGCGGCAATACGAACCAGATTGGCCAGGGTTTGGCGGTTTTGTGAGGCAACCTGCACATTGCGCCAGGCGATGTTGACCTGCTCCTCCACCAGCTGACGGGTTTCGGCTTCACGGGACACGCTGGCGGCATGGTCACGGCGCACAGCCTCGACTGCGCTCGAGCCTGCACCGCCCGCATTGAAGTTGTAGACAAACTGGACATACAGCTTGTCGTCACCAAAGGTGCGAACGTTCTGGATACCGTCGGTGTTGTAGCGGGTATTCTTTTCGGCCACCAGGTTCAGACGCGGCAAGAATTCTTTGGCCTGGGTGGAACCAATGCGCTCTTCGATGGCCTTGGAGCGGTGCATGCCCACCTGGATTTGCTGGTTGTTGCTCAGGGCCGTGGCTTTGGCCTCGTCCAGCGATTTGGGCATCAATTCGGGGCGCACCACCGCCAACTGCTTGTAATTGAGTGAGGAGGACAATTTGTCAAACACTGCCCGGACGCGCGCCTGTGCAATGTCCAGAGCACCTTCGGACCGGAGTCGACGGGCTTCGGCAGAAGTCAGCTGCACTTTGGCCTGCAGCACGTTGGACTCGTAGCCCTTGCCCAGCTCAACCATGGACGACTCCATATTGGCCTGACGACGCACACTCTCTTCTGACTGTCGAGAGTAATCCAGAATTTTGTCGGCACGGACATAACTCCAGTGGGCGGACAAGCCTTCGAGCAGCAGGCCCGACTCGGCAGCTGAGGCCAGCGCCTTGCTTTGGCTGACCACGGCTTCGTTTTCAGCAATCATTCGACCGCTTTTGCCGAAGTCATAGAGTTGCTGGGTGGCACGAATGGACGTGCGGGTGTAATCCAGACGCTTGTCATTGGCCAAAGACTCGAATTTCTGTTCGCCTTTTTCAGCACTCAGGTCCAGATTCGGTGTCCATGCGCGGCGCGTGGTGTCGGTGACCTTGGACTGGGCCGAACTCACGTCGTTGCGTGTCGCCTGAAGACGGGGGTGATTTTTGAGCATCTCTGCAAGGCTGCCCCTCAGGTCCTGCGCATGGGCAGGCACCAGACCTGCCGCCAGAAAGGCCGCCAGCACAACCGCACGAACTCCTCCGGAGGAAACCATGGGACCTGATTTATTAAAATTAACAAACGAATGCATTACAACTCCTTTAGAGTGAGATTCTTGGGCTTTTGAGATGATTGTTGAAATTACTACTTCGTAGACGATTTTCTGCAAATTCATTCTAGCCAATAAATTTGTCAATACCTTAATCATTCCCAAACGAAATCGCCAACTCAATGGCATTGCGGTGAAATTTTTTGTACATTTATCATTTAAACTGTTAAAAGATAAATTTGTAAATGAATGAATACAGCCAAAATCCAAGCCATTGAACTTCGAGAAACCGGCCTTTCGGTTCGGGCGGTGGCCGCACGGACCGGGCTGAGCGTGCCCACAGTGGTGGCGCTGCACAAAGCCTTCTTGTCTGGCGGCATGACGGCTGTTCTGGCGAGAAAACCGGGACGCCCCCGTCGACCGCAAGGCGACTTCGTCGACGGCATGCACGAGCCCAAAGCACTGGTTGGCTTGCGTCCGGAGGTTTTGTCGGACGCATCCGGCCAAGCACATGCGCTGTGGACCCTGCCCCTGCTGGCCCAGTGGCTGGAGTCCCAAAGAAAAAAACCGGTGAACGCGCGCGCGGCCGCGCGTCTTTGGCGCCAGTGGGGCTGGGCACCCACTTGGCCCGAGACCCGGATGACGGATGCCTGGCAGGCTCAGGTCCATGGCCCCCTGCGTGGTGGTGGCTGGATGCTGTGCTGTCGCAGTCCCAAGCATTCGGTCTATTGGCTGACCTTGGATGGCCTGCCCATGGCCCGCGACTATCTGGATTGGTTCGCACGGCTGCTGCGATTGCAGCCAGAGGGCGTGGTCTTGCAGTTGCATTTGCCAGGCATTCACTTCATCGAGGGTTTGGCCGCGTGGCTCGCCCTGCACCCTCAATTTCAATTGCGATTGACGCAAACCTCAAGCCCTTGCGAAAAGGAAGACCCCATGACGCCCACCCCTGCCCAGACGGGACCCACGTTGGTTGGCCTGACCCATGACCCGGACCCGGTCGATCGGCTCATTCAAAACCGCCTGACCCATTTGCAAAAACTCGAATCACAAAGCATTCATATCCTGCGCGAGGTGGCCGCGACCTGTCGTCATCCGGTCATGCTGTACTCGATCGGCAAGGACAGTGCCTGCATGCTGCACCTGGCACTCAAGGCGTTTTCTCCGGGTCGACTCCCCTTTCCTTTGCTGCATGTGGACACGGGCTGGAAGTTCAAGGACATGTACGCTTTCCGCAGCCGTATGCAACAGGCGCATGGATTTGAGTTGCTCGTTCACCAAAATAAGGAGGGGATGGCACAAGGCATCAACCCCTTCACCCACGGCTCGCAAATCCATACCGATGTGATGAAGACCCAGGCCCTGCGACAGGCGCTGGACAAGCACCGTTTCGATGCGGCATTCGGGGGTGCCCGGCGTGACGAGGAAAAATCACGGGCCAAAGAGCGGGTGTTTTCATTCCGCACGCGCGACCACCATTGGGATCCCAAGAATCAGCGCCCGGAGCTGTGGAACCTCTACAACAGCTTCATCGGTCCGGAGGAAAGTCTGCGCGTGTTTCCCCTGTCAAATTGGACCGAGCTGGACATTTGGCTCTACATCCACCAGGAAAATATTCCCGTGGTGCCGCTGTACTTTGCAAAGGCCAGGCCCGTGGTCGAGCGGCACGGCACGCTGATCATGGTCGATGACGAACGCATGCCGCTGCACCCGGGCGAAGTGCCGATCATGCGAGAGGTCAGGTTCAGGACGCTGGGCTGCTATCCCTTGACAGGCGCCATTGAATCCAACGCCCAAACCGTGCCGGACATCATTCGCGAAATGCTGGTGTCACGCACTTCCGAGCGCCAAGGCCGTCTGATTGACCACGACGGCGCCGCATCGATGGAAAAAAAGAAACAGGAAGGCTATTTCTGATGGCACACCAGGACCCACTGATCAATCAAGACATCCATGCTTACATCCAGCGGCACCAAAACAAGGGCCTGCTGCGCTTCATCACATGCGGCAGCGTGGACGATGGCAAGAGCACGCTGATTGGACGATTGCTGTACGACAGCAAAATGCTGTTTGATGACCAGCTCCAGACATTGCAGGCCGATTCAAAAAAAATTGGCACACAGGGCGACCAGCTGGACTTTGCCTTGCTGGTCGATGGCTTGGCGGCTGAACGTGAGCAGGGCATCACCATCGATGTGGCTTACCGATTTTTCTCGACCGAGAAACGGCAGTTCATCGTGGCCGACACCCCTGGCCATGAGCAGTACACCCGCAACATGGTCACCGGGGCTTCCACCGCCGATGCCGCCATTGTCCTGGTCGACGCACGCAAAGGACTTCTGACACAAACCCGTCGCCACACCTATCTGCTGTCGCTGGTGGGCATTCGGCATGTGGCGCTGGCCATCAACAAGATGGACCTGGTCGGGTACGACGAGGAAAGATTTCTGACCATCGCTCGGGAATATGCAAGCTTCGCGCAACGCCTGGGCATCACGGACGTGAGCGCCCTGCCCCTGAGCGGACTCCTGGGGGACAACATCTTGTCCCCGAGTCCGCACACACCCTGGTACCGCGGCCCGACCCTGATGGGCTGGCTCGAGACGGTGCCAGTGGATGTGGACAGGACAGAGCGTCCTGCGCGCTTTGCGGTGCAGTGGGTCAACCGCCCCCACGATGGCTTCCGAGGCTACGCGGGCACACTGGGCAGTGGTGTTCTGGCCGTGGGTGACCGGGTGCGCATTCAGCCTTCAGGGCGGGAAAGCCATGTGGCTGGCATCCACACCGCCGACGGTTCTCTGCAGCAGGCCGTTGCGGGGCAAGCCATCACCTTGCTGCTCCAGGACGAGGTGGATATCTCGCGAGGGGATGTGCTGGTGCGGGCCGATGCACCTGCCAGCGTGGCCAATCAGTTCATGGCGAACCTGGTCTGGATGACCGACGAGCCCATGTTCCCAGGCCGTCACTACCTGCTGCACAGCGGCACCCAAACGGTCAATGCCACCGTGACGCGGATCAAGCACCAGGTGCAAGTGGACACGCTGGATGAATTGGCTGCAGACCGACTGGATCTCAATGCCGTGGCACAGGTCAATGTGAGCACCGAACGGCCATTGGTCTTCGACCCCTACGCCCAATCACCCGAGACGGGTGCCTTCATCCTGATCGACCGGATCAGCCACCAGACGGTGGGAGCCGGCATGATCGTGCATGAATTGCGCCGGGCACAGAACATTCAACCCCAGCACTTTGTGATCGGAAAGTCCGAACGCGCCCTGTTGAATGGCCAAAAACCCCGCGTGGTCTGGCTGACCGGATTGTCAGGCTCGGGCAAGAGCACCATCGCCAATGAGTTGGAGAAGCTGTTGTACGCTCAAGGCGCGCGCACCTACATTCTGGACGGGGACAATCTGCGACATGGGTTGAACAAGGATTTGGGGTTCACCGAGCAGGACCGCATCGAAAACATTCGACGCGTCGGCGAGGTGGCACATCTGATGGTGGACGCCGGGATGGTCGTGATCACCACATTCATCTCACCATTTCGGGCAGACCGGGAGGCGGTGCGCGGGCTCTTCGATCCAGGTGAATTCATCGAGGTACATGTGCAGACCCCATTGGCCATCTGCGAGGCTCGCGATCCCAAGGGTCTCTACCAAAAGGCGCGCGCCGGTAAGATCACCAACTTCACGGGCATTGACTCTCCCTACGAAGCCCCTGAATCGGCAGAGCTGGTGATCGACACCACGGCCACTACCGACCCCGTGGACTGTGCTCGGCTCATTCAAACGTACCTGAAATCACACCCATGAAACCCATCAGATCACCCTCGCGAACGTGTGGGCTGGCCATTCTGTTCGTCACCCTGGCATGGAACAGCCATGCCAATGCGCCAGCATCTCCAGGTCAACTGCAAATCCTTCCGCAGCTCGTCCCCAATCCAGTCAGAATCATTCCGAGGGAGAACCAGGCCTCCATCTCGTCCTGGGGAACAGGCTTCGTGATTGCTCCTGGCTACGTGTTGACGGCTTACCATGTGGTTCAACAGAAAAATCAGATCCGCGTCGGTCCGATAGGGCTGACCGAAACGGGCCGTCCGCGGTGGCTGCCTGCCGAATTGGTCAAAACAGATCCGGGCAGTGACCTGGCGCTTCTGAGCATTTCGGAATCGCTGCCCGCCCTGAAATTGCACCCGGGCATCACTGTTCCCATCGGTCTGGAGGCCCTGGTGATTGGGTTTCCGCAGCCCAGGCTTCAGGGTGCCAGTCGAAAGATCACGGCCGGAATAGTCAATGGCTACAGAAACACCCTGAGCAGTTCACCCGATGAGGGAATGCTGCAAATCAGCGCCGAAGTCTCCAACGGCAATTCTGGCGGGCCGGTCATGGCCCCGGACGGCACCGTCATTGGCATGGTCCAGAAAAAAATACACACAGCCCGCGTGGCCGACCGAACCCAGGATGTCCTCATCAACGTGGGATTCGCCTTGCGTTCGTCTCAGATCGTGGATTTTTTACGCACAGCGCAAGTGCCCTTCCAAACACAAGCTGTCAACGAGTCGATCGTGCTCAGACCCTACCAAGTTTTCGAAACGCATGGACCCTCTGTGCTGGCCATCACGGGGAGACACATGCCCAACGACAGTCCACCGAAGGAGCAAGAGCAGCCCAGGGAACAGCCATGATGTCTTGACCAGAGCATCAGGCTCAAGGAATCAACCAGACTTCCCAATCCACGTCCAAGGATATATGTGCTGTCGCTCCAAATAAAACCGGGGGCTCAAAGCCCCCGGTTTTATGTCATCAGAAGTCCCAACGGGCCTTGATCCGTGCACTGTGGTTGGCAAAGCCCGTGCGGTGGTCATAGCCATAATGCAATTGCACCAGCGAGGTCTTGCTGTTCAGGATGGACACGCCCGCCGAGAGCTTGTAGCCCGAGCGCGCAGTTTCCACACCGTTGGTGGTGAAGGTCGCGCCTGTGAGGTCACCTGCGAATGCGGCGGTCACGTTTTGCGACATGCCCTTGTTGTCGCTGTAGACCTCGGCCGTGAATTCAGGCCGGAAAACCGTACCCGCATCGGTTTTGCTTTCTGACAGGTAACGCAAACCCAAAGATGAACGGTTGCGCGACAGGGTGTGGGCATTGACCTTGAGGTTCAAAGCATCGGCACCGGTCTCGGTGAAGGCGTCAGAGCGCAGACGGCTCGATTCCAGGTTCAGCATGGGGGTGAGCGTCTGTTTTTCTGCCAACACGAAGCGGTAGCCCAGGCCCAGTCGGGCTGTCAGCTGGTTGGCGTCGTAATCGGCCTTGGCCATGCGGTCAATGGCACTCAAGCGGTTGCCAGTGATGCTGTGGTGCGCATAAGACAGCGAAGCCTCACCATAAATGTTCTGGTTGAACTGGTAGGCACCATAACCGGCCAACTCGTGGCTGCGGATGGTGCTGCCCTGGCCCACACGGAAGTCTTGCTGGTCCACACTGGTGTTGGTGACCGACAAGCCCAAGCCCAGCAAGGTGTCCTTGTTGACGCGGGTGTCCGCACCCCAGACCAGGCCGCTGGTTCGCGCACTGTAACCGTCGTATGCACCCTGGGCACTTTGCTTGCTGTTGTTGCCCACCAGCTTGATCCATTGACCATCTCGGCCTTCGGCTTCGGCACCGGCAATGCCCAACAGGGAATTGTCAGCCCGCAGCGAAGCCATGCGGTTGCCCATGGTGTTGAGTGCCAAAACGCCTGCGTCCAAGGCGGACAGGGTGATGGAGCCGTTGCTGACAGGGGCCAGACGCTTGACCTGGGTGGCCAAATTCGCCTGGTTGTTGCCATAACCCCACTGGTCCAGATCCAGCTTGTTGATCACGCGCTGCATGTCGTCGCTGTAGTTGCCACCTACAGCGGCCAAGGTGCCCAGACGGGTCGCGGCTGCCTGCGAGAAATGTCCAGCTGTCGCGGACTTGCTGACGTAGCTCTGTGCATCGCGGTTGAAGGTGACAACGAGGTCGCCGTTCACGCGTGACAGCACGCTGTCGATCACATAGCTGTTGTCGGTGGCCGTGCCTGTCTGCGTGGTGGTGGCAGCGCCGACATTGATCAAAGTGTGCGTTTGACCATTTTTCAGGCTGCCCAGCAGGGCAATGTTGACATTTTCATTGCCATTCATCACCAAGGTGCCAGCGCCACCGCCGATCGCGCTGGTGGCGGCTTTCTCGCCACCGGCATTGGCAGCCCAAGGCTGCGCCGCCACCGAGAAGTTCAGCGTCGCACCGTTGGTGGTGATGGCACCCGTGCCCGTGGTGGCATTCGTCACCGTGGCCGAAGTAGAGAGTCGGCCGTCCGCCTCCTTCGTGTGGGCGAAGGTCAGGGTATTGGCGTTGGCGCCCGAAATGCGAGCGCCACCTGCCACCTGTGCCACATCCTGCTGTGCGGTGTTGATCGTCACATTGCTCGCAGCCAACGTGAGCGAATTGCCCAGGAACACATTGGCCGTGATGTTGGCAGTGGTACCCGTGGTGGCATTGCCGATGGTGGTGGTGGCTGCGTAGATGTTCTTGTTGAGGGTCTGCCCAACTGCAGCCACCGCGCCACTCGAGTGGAAGTTGACCGCCTTGAGCGCGGCACCAACAGCACCCAGATCGTTCGCCAGGGTGGTGTTGCCCAGGTAGTTGAGCGTACCCGTGGTGCCATTGCCCACGGTGGTGGTCACTGTACCCAAAGCGGCAGTGCCGTCGTTGCGGATGCTTTTGCCGTTGGACACATTGACGGTACCGTCGGCGTCATAGACCAAAGGACCATACAGATCACCTTCGAGGTTGACAGTGCCCGTGCCCGAGACGTGGAAGGTGCTGCCGCTGACATAGACATCGTTCTTGAAGGTCACGGCTTCCCCGGCTACCCCGGCATAAATGGAGCCCAGCGTGCTGTTGGCCAGGGTGTTGCCAGTGGCGGCCGCACCCAGGACACCGGTCACGGTGCTGCTGCCATTGAAAGTCATCCGCGCATTGTTGGCGTTGGCAAACTGAATGCCCGCCAAGCCAGTGGTCAGATTGACGTTGTCGCCGATTTGCAGATCGCCCGTGCCGCCAGAGCCGAAGTTCACAGTGCCGACCAGCCCAGCTGTGGACGAGCCCCCGTTGGCTCCATTGAGGAGGACTCTGCCGTTACCGGTGTATTGCAAGGTGGTGGCATGCACCATGCCATTGAAGGTGGTGACGGCCCCATTGACGCCGGCATTGACCGTGGCCAATCCAGCACCGGCCGCGCCCACATTGCCAGAAACACTCTGCGTGCCGCCCAGCATGGTCAGGGTACCGCTGTCGTTGGTGCCGGTGGTGACTGAAGCTTCGATACGATTGCCTGCCGCCAACCTGACGGTGCCATTGGCATTGCTGTTGTAGTTGATGGCGGTACCGGTGAAGTTCCCCCCCAAGTTGACCACGCCGTTGCCGGTGACGTTGAGCCTGTCGGCAAAGACATGGGTGTTGAAATTGCTGGTGGCACTGTTCGCACCAGCGTTGACAGTGGCCAGACGCGCACCGTCCGTACCCACAGCGCCCGTGACGGTTTGCGTGCCCGCCTGCAGAGTCAGCGTACCGGTGTTGTTGGTGGCCGTGGTCACAATGCTGTTGATGCTGGTGCCGTTGTTCACCAGATTCACTGTGCCCTGAGCACCAGCGACCTGAAAGCGAATGTCTGTACCGGTGAAGTTGCCATTGAGGTTGACAGCGCCCGTCCCGGTCACATTGAGTTGGGTGGCAAAAACACTGCTGTTGAAGGTGCTGGTGGCGCCATTGGCTCCCGCGTTGACTGTCGCGAGTCGAGCACCGTTGCCCACTGTACCCGTGACTGTCTGCGCTCCACCTTGCAGAGTGAGCGTACCCGTGTTGGCCGTTTCACTGGTGACAACACCGTTGATGTTCTTGCCGCTGCGCACATTGAGCGTGCTGCCATTGTTGATGGCCGTGCTGGTGGCCCAAATGGTATCGGTGGTGACTGTACCTGCAGTTCCATTGACATCACTCACATTAACCTGCCTGAGGCTGGCCGTTGAGGAGCCGATGTCGTGACCAGCGGCCATGGAGCCGTTTTGCACGAAGGTGAGCACCCCATTGGGCGATGTGCCCGAGTCGTTGGAGACAGCGGCTTGGATGAATTTGCCGTTGGCCAGGTTCACGATGCCATCGTCCGCATAGCTGATGGAGTTTCCGGTGAAGTTGCCATTGAGATTGACGGTACCGGTGCCGACCACGTTCAACTGGGTGGCATAGACATCGTCGCCGAACGTTGTGGTCCCAGCGGTGGTGCCTGCGTTGACAGTGCCCACCAGGGCATTGGCTGCGCCCACCTGGCCTGTCACGTTCTGGCTACCTCCCATCATGTCCAGTGTGCCCGTGTTGGTGGTTTCGGTGCTGACGGCACCATTGATGTTCTTGCCGCTGCGCACGTGCAGTGTGCTGCCATTGTTGATGGCCGTGGTGGTGGCCCAGATGGTATTGGTGGTTACCGTTCCTGGCTCAGTGCCATTGACATCACCCACATTGACCAACTTGAGATTGTTCTGCGCCGAGTCACCGATATCAAAGTTCGAGGCCATAAAGCCGTCTTGCACGAAAGTCAGAACCCCTTTGCCGGGTGTATTCGTACGGTTGAGAACAGCACCATGGATGTATTGGTTGTGGGCCAGATTCAATGTGCCATCACCGATATATTGGATGGCCGATCCGGTGAAATTGCCATTGAGGTTGACAGTGCCGGTACCGGTCACGTTCAGGTGGGTGGCAAAGACATTGCCGTTGAGAGTGGCGTTGCCTGAGGTGGCGCCGGCATTGACTGCCGCCAACTGTGTTCCTGCCTCACCGATGTGGCCGTTGACGCTTTGGGTACCACCCATCAGGGTCAGAACGCCTTTGCCAGGATCTGCGGTGGTGACTGCGCCAGTCAGGTTGTAGCCACTGACCATCCTGAGTTCGGAAGAAGCGGAATTGGTATTGCGCAGCACAATGTCCTGGGCATAGACATGCCCGCTCATAGAGGTGGTGGAAGCAGCGTTGTCAACAGAGAAAAGTGAAACACCGTTACCCCCAATATTGAGGGTCTTGATGGCATGGCCAGCGGCGCCGATGTTGCCAACAACCGACTGTCCACCCCCCACCATGGTGACGGTACCGATGTTGTTGCCAGTGGTGGTGACCACGTCCTGGCCAAGCACGCCCAACAGGTGGCCCGCTACCTGAAGTGTGCCATCGTGCTGGTTGAAGGCCACCTTGTTTTGTACCGAACCTTGGTTCAAGGCGAGACCGCCACGGGCCGTGAGGGTGGCAGCTGCCTGGTAATTGACATAGTTGACCACCGCAGCCTGTGTGCTGTTGTTCAGATTAACCGTGTCCGCACCATTGAGGCGAATTTCCTTCAGCGACGCTTGTGCGTTGGTGGCCCCGACCGTGCCGAACACCTCACCTGCGCCCTCAAAGACCAAGCTGCCGTTGACGCCGATAGCGGTCACATTACCGCTAATTCCGCTGCTGTCACTCAAGCGCAAAGTGGCGTCATTGGCTCCAAAGTTCACATTACCTGAGACGTAGGCGCCATTGGTCAGGGAAGCAGTCACACCATTGAGGAAGTTCAGGCCGTTAGCGACTGTCACGTCGTCAGCAAAAGTGGTGTTATTGCCAGACAGATTAACCCGATCCGCATTGACAATACCATTGAAGATGTTGTCATTGCCGTTGACGTCAACAGCACCTGTGGCGCTCATGCTGCCGTTGAACACAGAATTGTTGCCCGTGACTGAAAAACTCAGGGCTCGGGCGTTGCCGTTGACGATGTTACCGCCGGCAAAATTCACGCCACCAGCAACATCAACGGCAAAACCTGTTGGGTTGCTTTGACTTGCAGACCCCGGATTGAAAACAAATGCAGCCATGCCATATGCATTGAAATTTCGATCAGGCGTGAAATCTCCAACATAGGCATAAGCCTTGGAACCTCTCAGCTCAGAAGAAACTGTGGCTCCCAATCCGAAGCTGTAGTTGTTCTGAGCTGAGTCAATGATGGCTCCGAAAGCGTTGCTCCTGTACTGGGAGTCTCTGACAGCGTCAACGAAAAAATACGCATCTCCCCACGAACCGACTGTCCATGCAGAACCATTTTGTGAGGCAACGTCATTTCTCCAGTAGGTCACAACGGTGTCGTAAAACAAATCGCCTGATCTGTTCAGTGAGACCGCGTATCCCGGGTTGCTGCTGTTGAGGATTCTCCAGCGGTCAGCGTTGTCCCAGTAGTAGTTGGCAGTACTCAAGAGCCAGCGGTCTTCGCCGTCAGAATAGGTCGCAGCAGCAGCAGTGCTGCCATCACCGGGTGTCGTGAGGTTATAGGACGTGCCCAACAAAACTTCTGCAGCCTGCGCATTGGCCACCAGAGCCATACCCGTGAACGCGCAGATGGCTACAGATACAGCGCGGCCCGCTATTTTGATGATGCGGTAGGAGAATTGCGTTTCCATTTCAGTCCTTTTGAAAAAAGTTGCTCATTGAATTAACTACTTGACCAGCGCTTGTTCGCGCAATTGCCGCACGTGCGCTTCCACAGCTTGGTTCTCGAGATTGCGGAGTATTTGGGGCTGGAGCTGCTCCAGAGAGGGCATGTTGAGAGGTCGGCTGTCTTCCAGCCGCAACACATGAAAGCCCGCCGGTGTCTGGACGGGCTGTTTGCTGGTCTGCCCTTTGGTCAACTTGGCTGCTTCTTGGGCGATGACCGGGTTCAAAGCCCCAACAGGCACCCAGGACATCAGGCCGCCTTGCAGGCGGCTGTTGCCATCCCTGCTGGCCAGTTGCGCCAGGTCTTCAAACTTGCTGCCGGACGCCAGTTGTGCAAGCACTTTTCTGGCATCGTCTTCGCTGGCCACGAGGATTTGGCGCAGCTGTAATTCCTGTGTGCCAGAACGGGCCTTGATGGCTTCGTATTCACGCGCTACTGCTTCCTTGCTGACCGGGTTTTGGCGCATCCATTGCTGAAGGTAGGCACGAACCAACACATTGTCGGCCGCGTTTTGGGCCTGGGCCCGCACCAGTGGCGTTTCAGCACCTGCCTTTCGGGCTGCCTGCATGAGGACTTCCAGCCGAATCAGGTCTTCGCGTGCTTGCTGGCGGGTAGATTCCTCATCTTTTTGACCGGCGGCCAAGCGCAGGGCAAGCATGGTATCCAGGCGGTTCTGCGCTATGGCTTGACCATTCACGGATTGAGCCGCACCAACGGGTAAAACTCCAAAAACCAAAGGAAGCAAAAGAATTCTGCTAATGAAATACAAAATACGCATCAGGGACCTGTGATCGGCGAAAAAATAACAATAAGGTCGAATCAATCGTTTACTTCTACCAAATTTATCACACAAACTTTGATGAAAATGTGTAAATCCACAAATTCTCGCCGCAAAATTCACGGCTATTTGTGATGGGTGACGGGTCTGGGCGAGCAAGGCCGTGTCATCCGTGGCAAATGCAGCAGTAGACCATGGTGTCCAACCGATTGCACCCACGCCCACTGGCCGTACAGCGGATGACTCTGGCCAAAAACAATCGCCATCCACTCCTTAGAAATTATGAATATTATTAATTTAATAAAAAAATATATTGCTTTATTTATATTTTTGTTTGTATTCACTTTCTTTGGAAGTCATCCCAACCGTGCTTGGGCTCAACCGTCCACGGACTTGATCACCGAGAGGGCCTGGTTGATCGATGAAGGTGGCCAGATGACTTGGGAAGAAGTCCAACAATCCAAGAATTGGCGAATCAAAACAGACAGCCCTGTGATCAGTGCCGGCTATGGCAAGGGGGCTGTGTGGTTTCGACTGCGCATCGATCCGACCAGGACAGATTTACCGCCCGAAGGGAAGCTGGTGTTGCGCATACGCCCCTCTTACCTGGATCAACTCCAGTTGTTTGACCCCTTACAGACCCCTGCGGCCCGTCCCATGATTGGCGATACGCACCCGAAGCCGGACTATGTGGACCCCTCCTCTTCACTGAGCTATTCGCTGCCAGCCGGCTCATCCAGCCGGGAGGTCTGGGTCCGACTGGAGTCAAGCAGCACGCGCATGGCTCATTTCGATGTGATGGATCAGCAGTCAATGCGAAAAAGCAATAAAAAGATTGAGCATTTGGGGGCGCTTTACTTGAGCACCATTTTTGTGTTTGTCATCTGGGGGCTGATCCAACTCACAGTCCAAATGGAAGCACTGGCATTGATTTTTATCCTCTACCAGAGTGCAGCTCTTTTATTTGGCTTTTGTCTCTTCGGATATGCGTCTTTGTACCTTGCGGATTGGCTTGAACCGCCAGCCATCGACTTCATGACCAGCTTTTTGGCCATTGGTTCAACGTGCTTGGTTTCAATATTCGCTCAACAAGTTTTAGGAGATTTACGGCACTATTTCTGGCGCAGACTGATCATTTATCCTGTTTATTTATTATTTGGAATTTGTTTCGCCATGGTCATTTTCGGCGAAGCCAGGATTGGCCTTCAGATCAATATGTCACTGATTTTGCTGGTACCTGTCTTCCATTTCGCCATTGCCCTGTTGACCCCGCGAAAAATGTACAAAGAAAGGCAACAGCCCATACCGCAATGGATCACCGTCACTTATTTCTCGGTCACCCTGGTGATCACGCTTTTGGCTTCCATGCCGGCCCTCAATTTGGTTCCAGCCACAGAACTCAGCCACTACATCGTTTCTTTTTACAGTGTTTGCAGTGGTTTTTTGATGATGATGGTGATCCATTACCGTGGAATTCAAAACATCAGGGACCACAGTGCGCTGACAGCCAAAGCTGAACAGGCGGAGCAGCAAGCCCTGAAAGAAAGGCTATTCAGGCAGGAAACGGAACAACTGTTGACCATGTTGGGTCACGAGTTGAAGACCCCGCTGGCGACCTTGCTCTTGCAAGTGAACGATCCCCATCTCCCAGCCAACTTGTCTCAAAGATTGACCAATTCGGTGTCCGACATGTCGAATGTGATCGAACGCACCATCCAGATTGGACAAGTCAGCCAAAGGACCATTGACGTTCAACGCATGGATTGTGATTTACCAGACCTGCTGAAGGGACTGATTGAATTCATGCCAAACCCGGGAAAAATCACCCTTCGAATTCTGAATTTGCACGCGAGAAAAATAAACACCGACGCTTATTTGCTGACCATCATCCTTCGAAACTTGCTGGACAACGCTTTGAAATATGGTGATCCCAGAGCGAATGTGGAGGTCACCTTGAATCAGGCCATGACATCCACCAATTGGGTCATTGGTATCGCCAATCGGCCAGGCAGAGCCGGATGGCCAGATGCGCAGAAGATTTTTGAAAAATATTACAGAAGTCCTTCCGCCAACTACCGCAGCGGTACGGGTTTGGGGTTGTTTTTGGTGAAATCGCTGGCTGAAAAACTCAACTATTCAGTCAATTACTGCCCCACCCATGACTGCGTTGTCTTTGCGTTGACGATCACACCTTACCGTCAAGACTGATTCATGACCGGTGCCAAGCCATGGCCCTTGGCCGCGACCAGAATGGCCCATGGCATGAAAAATGCCGCCCTGACGGTCCTTGTCCGTGGTCAGGGGCTGAACAGGAAGTTCATCACATCGCCGTCCTTGACGATGTAGTCCTTGCCTTCGGCCCGCATCTTGCCCGCGTCCTTGGCGCCTTGCTCGCCCTGGTAGGCGATGAAGTCGTCAAAGCCGATGGTCTGGGCGCGGATGTAGCCTTTTTCGAAGTCGGTGTGGATCACGCCGGCCGCTTGCGGGCCGGTGTCGCCCACACGGATGGTCCAGGCGCGCACCTCCTTCAC
>JAIXXW010000378.1 GCA_027490555.1 Comamonadaceae bacterium
AATGTGGTGCTGCGCTACGGTTTCAACGACGGGATCATCAGCTCTGAGGAGTTGTCGCGGTTTTTGTTCATCTGGATCACCTTTCTGGGCGCCATCGTGACCATGCGTGAAAACGGTCACCTGGGCCTGGATTCGGTGGTGCGCCAACTGAGCCTGCGCGGCAAAAAAATCGCCTTCGCTGTGTCGAATCTGCTGATGCTGGGGTGCTGCGTGCTGATGTTTTACGGCACCCTCAAACAACACGGCATCAACGCCAGCACGCGTTCGGCCGTGACCGAACTGCCCATGAGCTGGGTCTATGGCGTCGGCTACGTCACCAGTGTGGCGATGGGGCTGATGATTTTGGGCAAGCTGGTCCAGCTGGCCAAAGGCAACTTCAAGGAATCGGACCTGATCCAGGTGCAAGACTCCGAGGAAGTGGCCACCGCCCACGCCAAGGAGCTCAGCAAATGACCGTCCTGGTTTTCATAGTTTCCTTGCTGGCGGCCATGGCCTTGGGCATGCCGCTGGCGTTTTCGCTGATCGTCTCTGGCGTGGCCCTGATGCTGCACCTGGACAACTTCGACACCCAGATCGTGTCGCAAAACCTGATCAACGGCGCCGACAATTTCCCGCTCATGGCGGTGCCCTTTTTCATGCTCGCTGGCGAACTCATGAATGCGGGCGGCATGAGCCGCCGCATCGTCAATTCGGCCATGGTTTGGGTCGGACACTTCAGAGGGGGCCTGGGCTATGTGGCGGTGTTCGCTGCCATCGTCATGGCCAGCCTGTCGGGCTCGGCCGTGGCCGACACCGCGGCACTGGCGGCGGTGTTGATGCCCATGATGCGCGATGCCGGCTACCGCATGGACCGCTCGGCCGGGCTGATCGCGGCCGGCGGCATCATCGCGCCGGTGATCCCGCCGTCCATCGGCTTCATCCTGTTTGGCGTGATCGGCGGCGTGTCGATCTCCAAGCTGTTCATGGCGGGCATTTTCCCGGGCCTGCTGATGGGTTTTGCCCTGATCGTGACCTGGTGGATCGTGGCGCGCAAAGACCAGGTGGTGGTGGCCGAGAAAGTGCCCTTCAAAAAACGCATTCTGGTGACCCTGGACGCCTTCTGGTCTTACCTGCTGGCCGTCACCATCATCGGCGGCATGAAGATGGGTGTCTTCACACCCACCGAAGCGGCGGTGGTGGCCGTGGTGTATGCCTTGTTCGTGGGCCTGTTCATCTACCGCGAAATCAAGGTCAAGGACCTCTACCGCATCATCTTGTCGGCCGCCAAAACCTCTTCGGTGGTGATGTTCCTGGTGGCCGCAGCCCTGGTCTCGGCCTGGCTCATCACAGTGGCCAACATCCCGGCCCAGATCGTCGAGATCCTGCGCCCCTTCATCGACAACAAAACCCTGTTGATGGTCATGCTGATGCTGCTGGTGATGATCGTGGGCACGGCGCTGGATTTTGCGCCCACGGTGCTGATCCTGACACCGGTGCTCATGCCCTTGGTGCGGGAAGCGGGCATTGACCCGGTGTATTTTGGCGTGCTGTTCATCATCAACAACGCCATCGGTTTGCTCACCCCGCCTGTGGGCACGGTGCTGAACGTGGTGTGCGGGGTGGGCCGCATCCCGATGCACGATGTGATCCGGGGCGTCATGCCTTTCCTGGTGTCCCAGGTGGTGGTGATGGGGGCGCTGATCGCCTTCCCCAGTCTGGTGATGGTTCCCCTCAAATGGATGTTGATGCGATGAATGTTCTGGACAGTTTCCAACTCCAGGGGCGCCGCGCCCTGATCACCGGCTCCTCGGCGGGCATTGGGCTGGCCCTGGCCCAGGCCCTGGCTCAGGCGGGCGCGCACGTGATCCTCAACGGGCGCACGGCCAGCAAAGTGCTGGCGGCGCAGCAAAGCCTGCAGGCACAAGGCCTGTCGGTCAGCAGCGCGGTGTTCGATGTGACCCAAGCCGATCCTGTGCGCGCGGCCGTGGCGCAACTCGAGGCCGAAGGCCCCATCGACATCCTGGTCAACAACGCCGGCATGCAGATCCGGGGACCGCTGCACGAGTACCAGGACGCCGACTGGCACACGATCATGAAAACCAACCTGGACAGCGTCTATTTCGTGGGACAGGCCGTGGCCCAGAGGATGATCCCGCGCGGGCGCGGCAAGATCATCAACATCTGCTCGGTCCAAAGCGAACTGGGGCGTCCCGGCATTGCGCCCTACACCGCGACCAAAGGGGCCGTGAAAATGCTCACCAAGGGCATGGCCATCGACTGGGGCCCTTTCGGCATCAACGTCAACGGCATCGGCCCTGGCTATTTCAAGACCGACATCAACCAGAAACTGGTCGATGACCCGGCCTTCAGCAGTTGGCTGGTGGGCCGCACCCCCAGCCGCCGCTGGGGCGATCTGCAGGACCTGGGCGGAGCCGCCGTCTTTTTGGCCTCGGACGCTGCCCGCTTTGTGAATGGGCATATCCTTTACGTCGACGGCGGCGTGACCGCCACCCTCTGAGTTCAACCCCTTTTCACCGGACCGCACCATGAAATCCGTCGTCTGCCATTCGGCCCAAGACCTGCGCATTGAAAACACCGAACTTCCCCCGCTGGGTGAACACCAGCTGCGGGTGAATGTGGCCTATGGCGGCATCTGCGGCTCGGACCTGCACTACTACCAGCATGGCGGCTTTGGCACCGTGCGCATCAAACAACCCATCGCCCTGGGCCATGAAATTTCCGGTGTGGTCGACGCTTTGGGCAGCCAGGTCAGCGGCTTCGCGCCGGGCCAGCGCATCGCGATCTCGCCCTCACGGCCCTGCGGGCACTGCCGCTTCTGCCAGGCCGGCCAGCACAACCACTGCCTGAACATGCGGTTTTATGGCAGCGCCATGCCATTCCCGCACATCCAGGGGGCGTTCAGCGAGCAACTCATCATCGAAGGCCACCAGGCCCACCCGATCGCCGACCACCTGAGCCTGTCCGAGGCCGCCTTGGCCGAGCCTTTGTCCGTGGGCCTGCACGCCATCCAACGTGCGGGCAGCGTGCTGGGCAAGCAAGTGCTGGTCACAGGCTGCGGCCCCATTGGCTCGCTCTTGATCGGCGCTTTGCGCCGTGCAGGGGCCGCCCGCATCGTGGCCGCCGACATCGCCGATTTGCCCTTGAAATGCGCCCGGGAGATGGGCGCGGACGAGACCGTCCACCTTAAGCAACAGCCCCAGGCGATGGACCGCTACAAAGCCGACAAAGGCCAGTTTGATGTGGTGTTCGAGGCCTCGGGCAGCGAAGCCGCCCTGCGCCTGGGCCTGGACACCATCGTGCCGCGCGGCGTGCTGATCACCGTGGGCATGGGCGGTGACATCAGCCTGCCCATGACCCAGGTGGTCGCCAAAGAGGTGGACTTGCGCGGCACTTTCCGCTTTCATCCCGAATTTGCCACGGCCGTTCGCTTCCTCAACGAAGGCCTGGTCAACGGCAAACCGGTCATCACCGGCATCTTGCCCGTGGCCCGCGCCATCGAAGCCTTTGACCTGGCGGCCGACAAAAGCCAGTCACTCAAGGTACAGATTTCTTTCCAAAACGCCTGAAAATCAGAGGTTTTCAAGGCCTCTTTAGAAAGTTCACCCCATGTCGAAAATCGCCCTCGTCACCGGTGCCAGCTCTGGCATCGGCAAAGCCTGCGCCCTGGCCCTGCTCCAAGAAGGCTGGCAAGTCGTTCTGGTCGGCCGCCGCGCCGACGCGCTGGCCACGACCGTGTCGGAAGCGGGTGCCCATTCGGGCAACGCCCACGCCATCCCCACCGACCTGTCCAAGGAGTCCGAAGTCCAGGCGCTGTTCGGGCAGATCCGCTCGCGCTTTGGCCGCCTGGACCTGGTCTTCAACAACGCCGGCATCTCGCTGCCCTACACCCTGCCCGGCGACTTGTCGGGGGACGAATGGCGCCGCGCTGTGGACATCAACCTCAACGGCGCTTTCTACACCCTGTCCCACGCTTTCAAGATGATGCAGGAGCAAAGCCCGCAAGGCGGCCGCATCATCAACAACGGCTCCATCTCGGCCCATGTGCCACGCCCCGGCTCGATCGCCTACACCGCCACCAAGCACGCCATCTCGGGCCTGACCCGCGCCGCCTCGCTCGACGGACGCCCCTACAACATCGCCGTGGGCCAGATCGACATCGGCAACGTGGCCTCGGACATGACCCTCAAAATGGCCCAAGGTGTGCACCAGGCCGACCTGAGCATCAAGGCCGAGCCGCGCATGGACATGTCGGCCGTGGTGGAGACCTTCATGACCATGGCCCGCCTGCCCTTGTCGGCCAACATCCTGTTCACCACCGTGATGGCCACCAACATGCCGTTTGTCGGCCGGGGTTGAGCGCTGTCCATGCAGGCATACGACTTGGGCCTGATCGGCCTGGGGGTGATGGGTGAAAACCTGGCCCTGAACCTGCTCGGGCACGGTTATGCCGTCAGTGGTTTTGATCTGGATGCTGGCAAACGCCAGCGTTTCGCCGATCGGACCCGGGGCTTGCAGGCCCAGGCCGCCCACTCGCTGGCCGAACTGGCAGGCTGCCTGCAGCGGCCGCGCTGCGTGTGGCTGATGGTGCCCGCCGGCCAGGCCGTGGACAGCGTGCTGGCCGAACTGCTGCCCCACTTGAGCCCAGGCGATGTGGTGATGGACGGCGGCAACACCCTCTACACCGACACGCAGCGCCGCCTGCAGTCCCTGGCGGGCTTGGGCATCCATTTCGTGGGCACCGGCGTCAGCGGTGGCGAAGAAGGCGCTTTGCATGGCCCGGCCCTGATGCCTGGCGGCGCTGCGACGGCCTGGCCGCGCATCAAGCCCATGCTGCAGGCCATCGCCGCCCAGACCGAGGATGGCCAGCCTTGCTGCGAATGGATGGGCCCCGGCGGATCGGGCCACTTCGTGAAAATGGTGCACAACGGCATCGAATACGCCGACATGCAAACCATCTGCGAGGCCTATGCGCTGATGCACCACCTGCTGGGCATGAGCCCGGCCGAGATGAGCGCGGTGTTCAGGGCATGGAACCAGGGCGAACTGGCCAGTTACCTGATGGGCATCACCGCCGACATCCTGGCGCACACCGATCCGGAGACGGGCCGCGCCTTGGTCGATGTGATCCTGGACACGGCAGAACAAAAAGGCACCGGCAAATGGGCCAGCCAAGTGGCCCTGGACCTGGGCGTGACCGCCCCGACCATGGTCACGGCCGTGTTTGCCCGCACGCTGAGCAGCCTGCATGGCGAGAGGGCCCAGGCCGCCCGGGTGCTGCCGGGCCCGGCACCTCGCCCCGCTGCGCCGCGCGAGGCGGTGCTGGCCCACCTGCACAACGCCCTGCTGGCCGCCAAGGTCTGCGCCTACGCCCAGGGTTTCAGCCTGCTCAAGGCGGCCGACCGCGAACACCAGTGGCAGTTGCCGATGGGCACGGTGGCCTCGGTCTGGCGAGCTGGCTGCATCATCCGAGCCCGCGTGCTCGAGGACATTCGCGCCAGCTTTGAGCACGCCCCGGACCTGGACAACCTGCTGATGGCCCCCCACTTTGCCGCTGTCATGGCGCGCTGCCACCAGGGCCTGCGTGAAACCGTGGCCATGGGCGCGCTGCACGGCGTGGCCCTGCCCTCGTTCATGAGCGCACTGGGCTATTACGACGCTTACCGCTCGGCCCGTTTGCCCGCCAACCTGCTGCAGGCGCAGCGCGACTATTTTGGCGCGCACACCTACCAGCGGATCGACCGTCCCGGCCAATTCCACACCCGCTGGAACCCCTGAGCCGCTTGGCCCCAGGGGCGGGCTGAGGTCCACCGATCAGCGGCTCACCCGGACCAGCGCATCGGAGCGCTGGTGCAAATCGGGCAGCAATTCCAGACCCAGCCCCGGCTTGCCATTCAGGCGGATCATGCCGTTCTTCACCTGCGGCAATTCGGTCACCAGCTCCTTGTACCAGCCGCTGTAAAAAGCACGCACGCTCTCTTGAACCAAGGCATTGGGCGCGTGCAAGGACAGGTGGGTGGAGGCGGCCCACACCACCGGTCCGGTGCAGTCGTGCGGGGCCACCGGCAGTTGCCAGGCATCGGCCATGGCGGCGATCTTGCGCGCCTCGGTCAAGCCCCCGCACCAGCTCAGATCGAGCATGGCCACCCCGGCCACGCCGGTTTGCAGGTAATCCTTGAAGCCCCATTTGTAGCTGAGGGTTTCGCTGGCACAGATCAGCGCCTTGCAGTCGGTGGCGTACTGTTTGAGCAAATCCAGGCTGTCCATGCGGATCGCGTCCTCGTGCCAGAAGGTGTCGAATTCCTGCAAGGCGCGCGAGATCTTTTGGGCCATGGGCAAACGCCACAGGCTGTGGAACTCGACCATGATGTCCACCTTGTCGCCCACCGCTTTTCGGATCTTGCGAAAAGGCTCCAGGGCCGCGTTCAGGTCCTGTGCGCTGATGTACTGGCCGTGAGATTGTTCAGCGGCCACATCGAAGGGCCAGATCTTCATGCCGGTGATGCCTTCGCTCAGCAGCGACTCGGCCAGTTCGTCGGCATGGTTCAAAAAGCCCTG
>JAIXXW010000012.1 GCA_027490555.1 Comamonadaceae bacterium
GCCTCGGGCGTGGCGCCGCCGCTGAAGGCGGCCAGGCGCAAGGCCTTGTCGGTGATCTCCTGGCGCGAGAGCGTGTTGCCCGGATCGCCTTTGGGCTCGTCCACCCGGCCGTGCAGCACGCGGCCGTCGGTGGTGGTCACCGTCACTTTGCCGATCCAGCGCTGGGGGTAGGCGCTGTCCACTTCGGCGTCGAGCACCATGCTGATTTTGTCGCGCAGGGCCTGGGTGGCGGGGCTCAAAAAGTCGCGCTCGAATTCGGTCAGGCCCGCGTGGCCGTGCTGCGCCACCAGCGCCAGCACCGTGCCCATCGAGAACTTGCTCTGGTGCACCGTGGTGGGCTGCACCACCGGGCCCAGCACATCGATGGCGCCCTGGTGCACATGCGTGACCACCTGGGCCAGGTCGGCCAACTTCAAGCCGTTCGTTTGCATCACGTGCAGCAGCGCGTCGGCCGCCGGGTGGGTGTGGCGGCAACTGGCGTGGTACTTGAACGAGGTCTCGGCCGTGGCCCAGCGCGTGCCCAGGCCGTCGACCAGGCGGCTCGGGTCGGCGTCGCTCGACATGCCTGCGGCCATGCCCTGCGGGCCTTGCAAAATGTCGGCCGCGCCGGTGAAACCGTCGCGGGCCAGGTAGGCCGACATCAGCCCGGCAGCGGCCGCGTGCGCGGTGTGCAGCTGTTTGCTGTCGGCTGCGGTGCGCAAGAACTCCCACAGGCCGGCCGACTGCGTGCCGGCCGAGCCCAGCGCGTGCAGCATCTGCTGCGCATTCAGGCCCAGCAGGTGGCCCACCGCCGCCGTCGCGGCCAGGGTGCCGGCGGTGCCGGTGGTGTGGAACACGCGGTAGTGCGAGCGCCCCAAAAATTCACCCACCCGGATGCCGACTTCGTAGCCCACCACCGAGGCGGCCAGCAGCTGCTGGCCCGACGCGCCCAGGGCCTGGGCCACCGCCACAGCCGGCGGGAACACCACCGTGGCCGGGTGGAACACCGAGCCGTTGTGCACATCGTCTTGCTCGGCCACGTGCGAGGCCGCCGCATTGGCCATGGCCGCCAGGTAGGGCGAGCTGCTGGCGCCGCTCACGATGACTTCGCACGGGCCCTGGGCCGGGCCCATGGCCTGCGCAAAGCGGGTGATGGTCTCCACCGGGCGCGAACCGTGCCCGGCCACGGCCGAGCCGAACCAGTCGACCAGCAGGTCCTCGGTCTTGCGGACCACCGGCTCGGGGATGTCTTCGAAGCGCAGCCCTGCGGCAAAGGCGGCAAGTTGGGCGGTGTGGGATGTCATGTTCTCTCCTTTTTTCGTTCAAGCGCCTGTAGGAGCCCACCCCTGTGGGCGATGGACGTGGAAAACGCACTCAACAGCATCGCCCACGGGGTGGGCTCCTACAAACACGGTTCAGATGGCCTGGGCTTCGCGCAAAGCCTGCAGCGCCGCCGCGTCCAGGCCCAGCTCGCGCAAGATGGCCTCGGTGTGCTCGCCCACGGCGGGTACGGCGTCCATGCGGTAGTCGTAACGGTTGTTGCGCCCGGGTGGCAAAAGCGCCGGGACCTCGCCCGCAGGCGAGCCGACGTTTTGCCAACGCCCACGCGCCTGGAGCTGCGGGTGGGCCCAGACACCGGCCATGTCGTTCATGCGGGCGTTGGCGATCTGCGCCTGGTCCAGCCGGGCCTCGACCTCGGCCGTGCTCAAGGCGGCAAAGGCGCGCAGGATCAGCGCTTGCAGCTCGGCGCGGTGGGTGTTGCGCAGGGCGTTGGTGCAAAAGCGCGGATCGCTGGCCAGGGCCGCATCGGCCAGCACCAGCTCGCAAAACACTTTCCACTCGCGCTCGTTTTGCAAGCCCAGCATCACGGTGCCGCCGTCACCCGCTGCAAACGGGCCATAGGGGTAGATGCTGGCGTGCGAGGCCGCCGTGCGCGGCGGCGGCGCGGCACCCTCAAACGCGTAGTACAGCGGGTAGCCCATCCATTCGCCCAATGCTTCGAGCATGGACACGTCGATGTGGCTGCCCTGGCCGGTCTTGTCGCGCAACAGCAGGGCCGAGAGGATGTTGGTGTAGGCGTACATGCCAGCGGCGATGTCGGCCATCGAGTTGCCCGCCTTGGACGGGGCTTCGGGCGTGCCGGTGATCGACAGCAGGCCCGCCTCGCTCTGGATCAAGAGGTCGTAGGCTTTCTTGTCGCGGTAAGGTCCGTCTTCGCCATAACCGGAAATGTCGCAAACGATCAAGCGTGGGTGGGCGGCCTGGAGTGCCTCGAACGACAGGCCCATGCGCGCCGCCGCACCGGGTGCCAGGTTTTGCACCAGCACATCGGCACTTTGCAGCAGGCTTTGCAGGACGGCCATGGCTTGGGGGTGTTTCAGGTCCAGCGTCAGGCTTTCCTTGGAGCGGTTGGTCCACACAAAGTGCGAGGCCTGGCCGCGCACCCGGGTGTCGTAAGCCCGCGCAAAATCGCCCACGCCGGGGCGCTCGATTTTGATGACGCGCGCCCCCAGGTCGGCCAGCTGCCGGGTGCAAAAGGGCGCGGCGATCGCATGTTCCAGCGAAACGACGGTGATGCCGTCCAGAGGTCGGGTCATGGTGCTCACCCTGCCTCAAAAAGAACGGGGCAGCCCGAGGATGTGCTCGGCCACGTAGCTGAAAATCATGTTGGTCGACACCGGCGCCACCTGGTACAGGCGGGTTTCGCGGAACTTGCGTTCGATGTCGTACTCGCAGGCAAAGCCAAAACCACCATGGGTTTGCAGGCAGACGTTGGCCGCCTCCCAGCTGGCCTTGGCCGCCAGGTACTTGGCCATATTGGCTTCGGCCCCGGCGTTTTGCATCGCGTCGATTTTTTCGCAGGCCTTCCAGCGCATCAGGTTGGCGGCTTCGAGCTCGATGAAGGCGTCGGCGATCGGGAATTGCACACCCTGGTTCTGGCCAATCGGGCGGCCAAACACCACGCGGTCTTTGGCGTATTTCGTGGCACGGTCGATGAACCAGTAGCCGTCGCCAATGCACTCGGCGGCGATCAAAACGCGCTCGGCGTTCAGACCGTCGAGCAGGGTCTTGAAGCCCTTGCCTTCTTCACCCAGCAGCGCGTCCTCGGGGATCTCCAGGTTGTCAAAAAACAGTTCGTTGGTCTCGTGGTTGACCATGTTCAAAATGGGGCGCACCGTCAGGCCATGGCCGATCGCCTGCTTCAGATCGATGAGGAAGCACGACAAGCCCTCGGAACGCTTGGCAACCTGGTCGGCCGGGGTGGTGCGGGCCAACAGGATCATCCAGTCGCTGTGCTGGATGCGCGAGATCCAGACTTTTTGGCCATTGATCACCCAACGGCCGTCTTTGCGGACGGCGGTGGTCTTGAGCTTGGTGGTGTCGCTGCCGGTGGTCGGCTCGG
Organism: Comamonadaceae bacterium; assembly: GCA_027490555.1. GTDB lineage: Bacteria > Pseudomonadota > Gammaproteobacteria > Burkholderiales > Burkholderiaceae_C > Limnohabitans_A. The sequence continues at coordinate 3,383 of JAIXXW010000012.1, forward strand.
TCACGCCCATGGACTGGATGCGCAACTGACCCGCGGCAATCTGGGGCAAAAGGGTTTGTTTCTGTTGCGCGGAGCCGCTGCGGACAATCGCGTTCATCACGTACATCTGGCCGTGGCAAGCGCCCGAGTTGCCGCCCGAGCGGTTGATCTCTTCCATGATGACCGAGGCCTCGGCCATGGACAGGCCCGAGCCGCCGTATTCCTGTGGGATCAGCGCGGCCATCCAGCCTGCCTGGGTCAGGGCATCGACAAAGGCTTCGGGGTAACCGCGTTGTTCGTCGATCTTGCGGTGGTATTCGTCAGGGAACTGGGCGCACAGGTCGCGCACGGCGTCGCGGATGTCCTGGTAGGGGTCGGGTGCGTGCATGGTGAGGGTCAAAAAAGAAGGTCAAAAAATCCGTGTGCGCGCTGCGCCACGTCAGGCCAGCGTGGCTTGCGCCTGCATGGTGAGCCAGCCTTCGTGGTCGCAGGCCCAAAGCGCAACGGTTTTGCCGTCAGCAGAGGGCCGGCCGTTCAGGCGGAAGGGGTTCAGGTCAAAGGTGGGGCGCACCGCGCGGAACTGGAACGAGGCCAGGCGGGCAGCGGGCAATTGCCGGCGCACCAGGTCCACCAACAAGGTGGCAATGAGTGGGCCATGCACGATGAGGCCGGGGTAGCCCTCTTCTTGCGTGACATAGCTGCGGTCGTAGTGGATGCGGTGGCCATTGAAGGTGAGCGCCGAATACCGGAACAGCGACACCGGGTCGGGCACGAACTCGCGCTGCCAGGGCGCGCCGGTCTCGGCGGCTGTGGGCGGCACTTCGGGCGCGCCGGGGACGGCGGCCGCGCGGTAGACGATGTCGTGGATCTCGGTCAGGCACAGGCCCTGGGCGTTGTGGAAGGCGTGCTCGACTTCGACAAACAGCAGATCGCCGGTGCGGCCCGACTTGTGTTGGACCGAGGCGATGCGCGAGCGCTTTTGCGCGGCGTCGCCCACCCGCAACGGGTTGTCGGTCTGCCACTGCAGGCGGCCGCCGGCCCACATGCGGCGCGGCAGCGGCACCGGCGGCAAAAAGCCACCGCGCAAGGCGTGGCCGTCGGGCCCGATCTGGCTTTGGGGGGCCTGCGGCAAAAAGTACAGCCAGTGCCACAGCGGCGGCACTTCGCTGCCTGCACTTTGGCGCGCGTCGTCGCGGTCCAGCAGGGCACTTTGGCCGCGCAGGGGGGCGGCACCGATCTCGTCGTCCAGCGTTTCGCTGCGGCCTTCCCAGCTGCGCAAGTGCGCGACCTGGCCGGCATCAAGGGTGGCGGTGGTGTTCATGGGCGTATCTTCGCCCAGATCCAGGACCGGGCATGTCTGTCTTTGTGAAAGCCCATCTTTGGCGCGCCGAAAGACCGGGCATCACCCCTGGTCTGCAGCGGCCGGCGCCTGCGAGGGCAGCCAGCGCTCGACCAGTTCCCGCTTGAGCACCTTGCCGCTGAGCGTCATCGGCATCTCGGGCACCAGGGTGATGGTCGAGGGGCGCTTGTAGGGCGAGAGGTGTTCGTGGGCGTGCGTCTGCAGTGCCGCCAGGTCGATCTGCGCACCGGGCTTGGGCTCGATGAAGGCCAGGATGTCCTCGTTGCCGTCGGCGGTTTTGCGCCCGGCCACGGCCGCGCGCTGCACACCGGGCCAGGCCAGAAACACGGCCTCGACCTCGCCGGGGTACACATTGAAACCGGAGCGGATGATCATCTCCTTCAGGCGCCCCACCACCTGCAAGGCGCCGTCCGGGTCTTGCCGACCCAGGTCACCGCTGGCGTACCAGCCGCCGGGCTTCATGACCTGGTCGGTGATCTCGGGGTCGCGGAAATAGCCGGGCATCAGGCCCACACCGCGCATCCAGATCTCCCCCGTCTCACCGGCGGGCAGGTCCTGGCCCTGCGCGCCGACGATGCGCAGCTCGGCCCCGTCGACCAGGTAACCGGCGCTGGTGTCCTGGCGCCACTCGCCCCGGCGGCACAGCGTGAGCGCGCCCGCATATTCCGACAGGCCATAACCGTGGTGCAAGGGCTGGCCAAAGCGCGCCTCGATGGCTTTTTTGACGCTCATGTCGAGCGGCGCCGCACCGGTGTACACATAGCGCAAATCGGGCGCTTCAGGGTGCACGATGCCCTGGCTGTCGAGCCAGGCCAGCAGTCGGGTGAA